>JAAYUB010000065.1 GCA_012517875.1 Acidobacteriota bacterium
CCTGCAGATAATTCATACCCGCGGGCCGGTCAAGCTGTTCGCCATACCTCCACCGGTCGGGATCGGTGTTGCGCCGTCGCCCGTTTCGCCTGGGGTCGGTCCATGAAGCTATCTGTGCTGATTCCGGTTTACAACGAAGCCGCCACCATCGCAGCCGTTCTGGAGCAGGTGACCCGGGTGGACCTTGGGGGTGCCGTGCGGGAAGTCATCGTTGTGGATGACGGCTCCACCGATGACACCGCGGAGCGGGTGCAGGCGTTCATCGCCGCGGCTCCGGCCGGAAGCGAAATTCGCTTTGTTCACAAGGCCAATGGCGGCAAGGGATCGGCCATTCGTGAGGGTCTCCGCCACGCCGGTGGTGACTTTGTTCTGGTCCAGGATGCAGACCTGGAATATGATCCGCGGGATCACGTCCGGCTGCTTCAGGCTGCGGTCTCCCGCGGTGCCCCAGTTGTGTACGGATCGCGCAATCAGAGCGGGCGGAACCCGCGTTCCAGCCTGGCCTTTTACTGGGGCGGCCGGCTGCTGTCGGCGTGGGCCAACGTGCTGTTCGGATCGCGCCTCACCGACTATGCAACCTGCTACAAACTGCTGGACCGCCGTCTGATGGAAGAGCTGCAACTGGCGTGTGATGGTTTTGAATTCTGCGCCGAGGTCACAGCCAAAGTGCTGCGCCGGGGTATGTCTATCGTGGAGATCCCCATCAGTTACCATCCCCGCAGCTTCGCCGAAGGAAAGAAAATCCGGGCGCGGGACGGGATGATCGCCGCCTGGACCTTCCTGCGTCTGCGCTTTTCGCGTTCCGCAGCGTCCCCCCCGTGCGCCTGACGGGGCGCACCGCGCGACCCATGTCGGCCGGCGCCTTTCTGCCCGGTTTTTGACCCAGATCAAACGCCGCTGCCGATTTCCGGTGAGAATGGTCTGCGCGGGGATCCGCTTCGGCGCCCCGATCATCCAGGAGAACGACCATGCACATGTATTGTTACCAATGCCAGGAGACCGGTGAAAAAACCGGCTGCCGCTACCACGGCGCCTGCGGCAAAACGGACGAAACCGCCAATCTTCAGGATCTGCTGATCCATGTCCTGAAGGGGATTGCGGTGTGCGCCGAGGCGGCACCCTCCGGGCGGCCCGTGGACCGCGACGCGGGGCTCTGCATCGCCCGGTCGCTCTACGCCACCATCACGAACACGAACTTTGATCCGGACCGCTTTGTGACCATGATCCGCGAAGGGCTGCAGATCCGGAACCGCCTGCGCGACCGGCACCGGCCGTCACTCCCGCCCTCCCTGCATGACATGGTCACCTGGGACGAAACCGACGTCTGGCGGCTGCGCCAGAAATCCATGACGGTGGACATCCGCAACACCCCCAGCGAGGACGTCCGCTCGCTCCGGGAGCTGACCACGTACGCTTTAAAGGGCATTTCGGCGTACGTGGTCCACGCCGCGGTCAACGACTTCTACGACGATACGCTGCTCGGCGCCGTGATCCGGCTGCTGGCGGCTATCGCCCGGGAGGAGGACGAGTCGGCACTCGGTGATCTGGCCATCGAGGCGGGCCGGGTCATGATCGACGCCATGGCGCTGCTGGACCGCGCCAACACCGCCGTTTACGGGCAGCCGGAGGCGGTGCCGGTTCCGCTGGGCACGCGCACCCGCCCGGGTATCCTGGTGACCGGTCACGATCTCAAGGACCTGGTGGAGCTCCTGGAGCAGACCGCGGGCACCGGCCTTGACGTGTACACGCATTCCGAGATGTGGGCGGCCCACTACTACCCCGCCCTGCGCCGGCATGCTCACTTGGTCGGCAACTATGGCAACGCATGGTGGATGCAGGATTTCGAATTCGCCAGTTTCAACGGCCCCATTCTGGTCACGTCCAACTGCATCGTGCCGGTCCAGGACGCCTATCGGCATCGGATCTTCACCACTGGCGCGGCCGGATATCCCGGGATTCCCCACATTCCGGACGCGCCGGCCGGTCAGGCCAAGGATTTCGGCGCCCTGATCCGGTTGGCGCACAGATGTCCTCCGCCCCAGCCCATCGAACAGGGCCGTGTTGTCGGCGGATTCACCCACGGATTCGTCTCCGCGCATTTGGATCGCGTTCTGAACGCGGTCCGCACGGGGAAGATTCGCCGGTTCGTGGTGATGGGCGGCTGCGACGGCCGCGATCCTCGGCGGCAGTACTTCACCGACCTGGCCCGGTTACTGCCGCCCGAGGTGGTCATCCTCACGGCCGGGTGCGCCAAGTACCGCTACATCAAGCTGCCGCTGGGCGACATCGCCGGTTTGCCCCGGGTGCTGGATGCCGGCCAGTGCAATGACTGTTATTCGCTGGTGCGGATCGCTCTGGCGCTTCAGGCAGCTCTGGGCATCGACGACGTCAATGACCTGCCCATAGACTTCGAGCTGGCTTGGTACGACCAGAAGGCGATCGGCATCATACTGTCGCTGCTGAAACTGGGCTTCCGCAAGGTGCGCATGGGGCCCACCCTGCCCCTCTTCCTGCAGACAGGGGCTGGTCGGCGCTTCATGGACCGGTACGGACTGGGCTGCACCTGCTGATCGCGTCCCCCGGTTGATCGGGCTACGTCCACTCGGGTCAGGGGCCGGCCCGGGCGGTGTCGCAGATCCGCAGGAGGTTCACGATGGTGTTCGAACAGATCATTCAGGGCCGCAGCCGGAATTTCGCCTACCTGTTTGCCAGCTGCCCGGGTGGCAGCGGCTTCGTCGTGGACCCTGGGCCGGACCCTGTCCCCGATCGTCTCTTGGAAATTATCCGTGACCTAAGGGCAGGTGTCAAGGCGATCATCCTCACCCATCATCATACCGATCATGTAGCAGGCACGGTCGCGTTGGCGGCGGCGACAGGCGCAGCCGTGCACGCCCACGCGGAGACAGCCCGCCTGCTTTCCGGCCGGGTGCGGGTGGACCGACTCCTGGTCGACGGCGCGATGCTCCGGTGGGAAGAGAACCTGAGTGCTGTGGTGTTGGCCACGCCCGGCCACGCCCCCGGGAGCATCTGCCTGGTGGTGAACGACACCTGGCTGGTCACCGGCGATACCTTGTTCATCGGCGACTGCGGCCGCACCGACCTGCCCGAGGGCGACGCGGCTGCACTGTTCCGGAGTCTCCAGCGGCTCAAGGAGCTCCCGGATCATCTGGCGGTCTGTCCCGGCCATGACTACGGCCCCGTCCTGATCCGCCGGCTGGACGAGGAGAAAGAGCACAACCCGGCGCTGCAGGCCGCCGACCTGGCCGCGTTCAACGCGATTCCCTGAGCGGTTTTAATCGAACGACGCCACGACCGGAGCATGGTCGGACGGCTTCTCCCCCTTTCGCTCGTCCCGGTGCACCGCCACACCGGAGCAGCGCGCCGCCATGGGCGCGCTGGCGAGGATGTGGTCGATGCGCAGCCCCCAGCCGCGGTGAAACGCGCCGCCGCGGTAATCCCACCAGGTGAAGATCGTCTCCTCCGGATGGTGCCGACGAAGTAAATCCGTCAGTCCCCAGCCGGTCAGGTGGCGCAACGCCTCCTTCTCCGGATCGGTGAAGAGCAGCTGCCCACGCCACGCCGCGACATCCCACACGTCGCGGTCTTCGGGGGCGACGTTGAAATCGCCCGCGAGCACCAAGGCGGACGCCGGCGGCAGCGCGGCGTCCAGCGAGTCGCGGAACCGACGGTACCAGGCCAGCTTCTCCTCGTAGCGAGGGGAATCCAGGGCGGTGCCGTTCGGGGCGTACACGCTCACGACGTGCACGCCGTCTACGGTGGCGGCGATCACGCGGCGGTCGGCATCGGCCGCATCGCCGGGGAGACCGCGCACCACTTCCGCCGCCGGGGCCAGGCTGAGCAGGGCGACCCCGTTGTATGTCTTCTGGCCGAAGACGGCGCAGTGGTAGCCCAGCGCCTCGATCTCGGCGAATGGGAACTGATCATCGACGACCTTGGTCTCCTGCAGACAGACGACGTCGGGCCGTTCCCGACCCAGCCAATCGAGCAGCCGGGGCAACCGGGCCCGGATGGAGTTCACGTTCCAGGTGGCGATTTTCACGGCGCGTCTCCATGGCGACATTCGGTTTCAAGATTTTTATAACACGTGGGTTGGAACCGGGGCGTGCACACGGCGAGGAAGATCAAATCCTCACTGCCGGTGTTGGCGATCCGCTGGCGGCACGCCGGCGGGATGAGCACCACATCACCCGGCGTGACGTCCTGCGGCGGCAGATCGCCCACCTCCACCCGGCCGGCGCCGGTGAGAATGACATAGCGTTCCACTGTCCCCGTCAGTCGGTGCCACCGCGTGGTGGCGCCGGGCGCGACACGCGCCCGGGCGATGGACACGTCCGGATCATCCGGACTGTTGGACAGTTCGAGGATGAAGCAACCCTCGGGAATGAACGACTCGGCGTCCGGAGTGACATGATGGATGGTTGCACGCATCGGGTGATCCTCTCACCGCCTGTTCCTGATTATACACCCGCGGCCGGCCGGGTTCGTCCAGCCGATGTCCGTGTCGGTCCGAGTGGGATGTGCTAAGCTTTTGACGGCCTCCCCGGCTTCGGCTACACTGGTGCCGGAAGGACCGATCCGGCAGGCTCCGGCTACAGAAACGGAACCCGGTCGCCGCCGCGGAGTTGACGTGAAACTGCAACTGGTCGTCGAGGGAAGCACCCTGCATGGCAGAGTCCTGCCGCTCGGCGACGGCTGGCTGCTCGCCGGCCGGGCGCCGGAGTGTACCCTGCGCTTCGATGCGGTCCGGGACAACACTGTCTCGGCGCGGCACGCCATCATCCAGCGGGAGATCAGCGGTCACGTCCTCTACGACCAGGACAGCCGCAACGGAACGTTTGTCAACGGGGTGAGGGTCCGGCGGGTGGAGCTCCAGCCGGGCGATGTGGTGGAACTGGGTACGGGCGGGCCCCGTTTGCGAGTGGTGCGTATGGCGGAATCTCCGCCGGCCGCGAGTCCCTTCACGCCGGCGAGTCCGCCGGTCCCGCCGCAGCCGCTGTCGCTCCACGAGAGCATCACGACGCTGGGCCTGTACAATCCGGAGAAGGAAAAACCGCGCCATTCCACCTGGCTCGGCGCGGCCGCGGCGGTATGCATCGGCGGCGGCATCGCCCTGTTGGTGTTGGTGGTCCTGCTGCTGAGCCTGGGGGTGACCGGAACGATTGTGGGTTTGATCGTGGCGTTCATCCCCGCGCCGTTCTACCTGGCGCTGTTCCTCTGGCTGGACCGCTACGATCCCGAGCCGGCGTGGGTCATCACCGCCGCCTTCGCGTGGGGCGCGCTGGTAGGAGTGCTCATCTCCTTCGCCATGAACACCTTTTTCGGCGCGGTAGCCTCGGCGATGGCCGGGGCGGAGGCCGGCGACGCCTTGTCATCCATCTTCTCCGCACCCATCATCGAGGAGGGGATCAAGGGGCTGGGCGTGATCCTGATCTGGCTGCTGCTGCGGCGGGAGTTCGACGACGTGCTCGACGGCGTCATGTACGCGGGGGTGATCGCACTCGGCTTCGCTACCGTGGAGAACGTGCTCTACTACGGCGGGATGTTTCTGAAAGAGGGAGTGGGCGGACTGGTTCCGGTGGTGATCATGCGGGGCGTGCTCTCGCCGTATTCCCATGCGCTGTTCACCTCAATGACGGGCATCGGCTGCGGATTGGCCAGAGAAACACACAATCGGGCGCTCCGGGTGGTGCTGCCGCTGGCGGGCCTGGCGCTGGCCATGTTTCTGCATGCCCTCTGGAATGCCGTGGCCACGTTCACCCAGGGTTTCTTCTTCGTGATCTACCTGATTGTCTGGCTTCCCCTCTTCATCGCTCTCCTGGTACTGGTGATCGGACTGGTGGTCCGCGAAGGGAAAATTGTGCGGCGGATGCTGGCCGTGGAGGTGACCACCGGCCGTCTCACCGATGCCGAATTGAAAGCGGCGGGTTCGTTCTGGAGCCGGCTCGGCTGGCCGCTGGCCGCGCTGCCTCATTGGGGCCGTTTCACCGCCCGCCGGCGGTTCCTGCGGGCGGCGACGAAGCTGGCCTTCTGCTTCTGGCATGTGGAACGGGCCGCGGCCTCGCGCGCCCAGACGATCAGCCTGCCGCTCATCCCCCGTTTCCGCGCCGAGATCAAGGAGCTGCGGGCGCGCCTCTGAAGGCGGCCGCCGCTTGGCCGGTTCTTTGGCGCGCTGTCCGGAGTTGTGATACCATTACCCGGTTGTTCCGGGAGCCGAGGCATGCTGAAACGGTTGTTTTTCCCCCGCAGCGAATCCGGCTTTCTCACCCTGGTGAGGTTGTCGCTGCGGAGCTTTTTCACCACCGGCGGCCCCACCACGTCCGCGGCCATTTCGTATTTCACCCTGATTTCGCTGTTTCCGGCATTCCTGCTGGTTGTGGCGGTGGGCGACATGCTGGTCCGGACCCACGAGCGCAGCCGGGAGGTGGTCCAGCAGGCGGTGGCCATCTTTCCGGCGACGACCCGCCACTTCATTCTCGACAACCTGGACACAATGATCGCCCCGCCATCGTGGGAGTCCATCATCACCTACGCCTCCATCTTCCTGTGGGCGGCCATGTGGTCGTTTCACCTGCTGGAGGAGGCCCTGGACAAGGCGTGGAACGTGGAGGCGAGCCGGTCGTTCTGGACGCGCAAACTGACCAACCTCTGGATCATCCTGGTCAGCACCGTTCTGTTCCTCGGCTCCACCACCCTTCTGGCGACCATCCGTTTCCTGCGGCCCCGCATCGTGGACGAGGGCTGGTCGGTGGGCGAGCTGTCGTTCCAGATCCTGCTCGGGCTCAGCGCCTATCTGCTGATGGCCCTGATGGTCACCTTGATTTATAAAATCCTGCCCAACACCTCCGTCTGTTTTACTGAGGCGCTCTCGGGCGGCCTGATCGCCACACTGATCTGGCAGCTGGCCAACACCATCTTTGTCTGGACGGTGCCGCTCTTCCACTACGAAGTGGTCTACGGATCGATCTGGGCGATCGTGGTGATCGTCGTGTGGGTGTACGTGTCCTGCTGGATCATCCTGCTCGGCGCGCACATGACCTATCACATCCACCGCTTCGCTGGCCCCCCGGCCGGCAAGTCTCCGGAATCACCCTCCGCGGCCAAAGCGGACACTGCCGGCCCAGCCTGACGATGCAATGCTGACATTGTCCGATTTCCAGTATGAGTTGCCTCCGGACCGGATTGCCCAACTGCCGGCGGACCGGCGTGAAGAGGCCCGGATGATGATCGTCGACCGGGCGGGGGCGAACGTCCGCCACGCGCAGGTGACCGACCTGCCCGACACGCTGCGGCCGGGCGACCTGCTGGTGCTCAACGACACCCGGGTCATTCCCGCCCGGCTGTTCGGTGTCAAGGCGGAC
>JAAYUB010000066.1 GCA_012517875.1 Acidobacteriota bacterium
GATGATCCCCTGATCCACGGCCCGCTGGTCGGACACCTCCTTGACATAGGGCGCGCCATCGGCGGGGAAGAGCTTGCGGCCGGCCTTCTCGGACGCCAGCTCGCGCACATACGGTCCGAGGTCGGATAGAACGCGCCGGCTCTCTGCGCTCTCATCCGCCACATCGCGCACCTTCACGCCCAGTTGATCAAGGTCCAGTAGCTTGCCGGGCTCGGCCGTTTTTCCCGGCAGGGCCGAGTCCACCTCGGTACCGCCGGTCAACGGAGTGAGCAGGCCGCGCGGTCCCACCAACTTGTCCACCACCGGACCCGCCTGAGCCGCGTTCAGCCAGCTGCCCCGGAGCTCATCGAGGGGGGCGAAGGCGGACCCAACCGTGTCCAGCGCAGCCAACGCGTCCCGGGAGAGACGGTGCGCAGTGGCCATCCCCTCAGGGCGTGTCGCGGCCAACCGCAGGTACTCCGCCGGACCGACATAACCGGCTTCGTCGCCGATGCTGCCCGGTCGGGCGGGGATCTCCAGGTCGCGCGGATCGATGGGCAGGAGCGCATCTCTCAGGCCGTCGGTTCCCGCAGCCTGCACGGCCGAGGTGACGCCGCTGACCACCGAATCCAGCCCCGATGAAACACCGCCGGCCCCGCCGGCGTGGATCAGGTCACTCAATCGATCGATGTTCATGACGGATCCTCCAGTAGTGCGGATGGTCGAGGCCAACATCACATGCAGGTATTAAGTATTTATCGGATGATTTCCCAAATTGTTTCCAGCAATTAGAGAAGGCGGGGTCAGGCGGGTGTTCGCGGGCCGACCGGATGGCTCCGGCGGTTGGATCAGCCCGCCGAGCCGTTCGGGGTGACGGGGTATTCGATGAACTCGTATCCGACGTCGCGGGCCACTGCCTTGCCGTTGGTCAGGTCCGCGACCTGGCGGCGCAAGGCGTCGACGTCAGGTGGAGCCACCAGCAACCGGGTGGTCACCTCCGCCGCGAACACAGGCGTCTGCAGGCGGCCCGAGCGGCGAAGCTCCCGCTCCAGCCGGTGCCAGTCCGCGTAGTCGCAACGGATTTCCAGGACCAGGCGGCGGGCCCGCTCCACGATCCCCGCGGCGCGGATACCCGCCTGCGCGGCGGCGCCGTATGCCCGGATCAGGCCGCCGGCGCCCAGCTTGATCCCTCCGAAATAGCGGGTCACCACCACGACCGCGTTTCGGATGCCGAGCCGGTGCAGGCTTTCCAGGATGGGCTTGCCGGCGGTGCCGGCGGGTTCGCCGTCGTCGCTGGAGCGCTGGGTCTCCACCGTCAGTCCGACCCGGAAGGCGGAGCAGTTGTGGGTGGCGTGCCAGTGCCGCTTCCGGACGTCGGCGATGAAGGCGGCGGCCGCGGCCTCGTCCGTCGCCCGGCCGACAGCGGCGATAAAGCGGGATTTCTCCACCGTCAGTTCGGCGACGGCGTCACCGCCCACGGTCCGGTAGCACTGCGGCGAGTCGGGGTGATTCATGGTGATCCTGTCCGGACATCTCCGTTCCGCGGCTCGGCTGCCAGCATACCCGTGAGGCGTCGCGGAATCAAGGGGCGCGGCGGTGGGTGCGTCTACTCGCGTTCGAAGGTTTGGCCCAGGGCCGCCGGCGGATTGGCCCGCAGCAGGCGGAGTAGGCCGGCCAGGCGGCGACGACCGCCCTCGGGCATGAGGGCGAGCAGGCGGCCGGTCCACTCGGCCTGACCCACGTTCACCAGCACCAGGGTGAGGATCATGAAGGGGAACGGCGCCACCTGAAGCACCTGGCTGGGGATGCCGGGCAGGAACGGCTGCAGGACCACACCCAGCCACTGGAGAAAGGCGAAGAGATAGGCCCCCGCGGCGATCCGCAGCGGATGCCAGCCGCCGAAGATGGTGAGGGCCAGCGCAATCCAGCCCAGGCCGTCGAGACCGCTGATGGTGCCTTTCCACCCGGCCTTTACGCTGAGCGAATACATCGGCCCCGCCAGTCCCACCAGCGCGCCGCCGGCCACGGTGTACAGGTACCGCAGCCGGGTCACGTCAGCGCCGCGGACGAAGGCGGCGGCGGGTTGTTCGCCCAGGCCGCGCAGGGTGAGGCCGGGCCGAGTGCGGTAGATCCACACCCAGGCCACCGCGACCAGGAGGAAGCTGGCGTAGGTCATGACATCCTGCCGGAACAGCAGCGAGCCGACGACGGGCAGCCGTTCCAGCACCGGCACGGGCAGGACGTCGAGCCGCGGTCCGGCAGCGCCGATGAAGGGCGTGCCCAGAAAGTACGCCAGGTCCCTGAGCGTGAGCGCGAGGACAAAGCCCACCGCCACCTGCGACTGGCGCAGGGTGATGCCGGCGGCGGCCACCAGCAGCGCCGCAGCGGCGCCCACGGCCGCGCCGCCCAGGAAGCCTGCGGCCAGGCTGCCGGTGGCGACCGCGACGGCGAATCCCGTCATCGCCGACAGGATCAGCGTTCCGTTCAAGGACAGGTTGACGACGCCGGCACGCTCCGAGAGGGCTTCGCCGATGGCGGCCATCACCAGCGGTCCCGCGGTGGCGAGCACGCCGGCCAGACCCGTGAGCAGGATCGCCGTCCAGTCCATCGTGGCCTCTTCAAGACCGCGCCGCCGCCCGGTGGCGGAGGCCGTCGGAGAATAACACGCCCAGCACCAGCAGTCCCTGCAGCACGCCGGACAGGGACGAGTCCAGCTGCAGGGCGATGGGCAACTGGATGCCGCCGATGGTGATGGCGGCGAAGAAGGCCGCCACCGGGACCACCCAGCTCGCCCGGCAGCGGATGATGAGGGCGACCAGCAACCCCAGGAAGCCGTAACCGCTGGAAATCGACGGGATCAGCCTGTGATAGACGGCGGTCACCTGCACGAAACCGGCCATCCCGGCCAGCGCGCCGCACATTCCGAACGCCGTCAGCAGATGCCGCCGTGTGGGCACCCCCAGCAGAAAGGCAGCCCGGGCGTTCGATCCCACCGCTCTGAGCCGCAGGCCGAGCACACTCCGGCTCAACAGCAGCGCCATGACGCCCACTGCCGCCAATCCCAGCGCCAGGGACCAGAGGCTGAGCCGCGTGCCGGCCAGGTTGGGAAGTCCCAGCGCTTCGGGGAACGGTTCGGTGCCGCTCATTGAGCCGATGCCCGGCCGTTTCCAGGGACCGAAGATGAGCCACAGGATGAGGGCGGAGGCGATGAAGTTCAGTCCCAACCCGCCAAAGATCTCGTTGACGCCGCCGATGGTCTTCAGCAGCCCGGCCAGCACCGCCCATGCGGCGCCGGCAGCCATTCCAGCCGCCAGCGCGATGGCCAGAACCAGCCACGGGGACAGGGGCGCGTCCTGCAGGAGCCGCAGGACTCCAGTGACGCCGATGGCGCCCATGACGATCTGCCCCTCGATGCCGATGTTCCACAGCCCGGCGGCAAAGGTGGCGAGCAGTCCGGCGGTGACCAGCGCCAGCGGGCCCCAGACCACCAGGACGTCGGCCATCCGGTTGGCGGATCCGAAGGCGCCCAGTCCCATCTGGCGGAACGCCTCGAGAGGTGATACGCCGGCCAGCAGCAGCAGGCCGGCGGCGGCCAGCGCGGCCACGCCGGCCCCGATGACCGGCCCTCCTGCCTGCAGCCAGAGTGAACGGGCGCGGATCATCCGGCAGCCTCCCGATCCCAGCCTTTGCCGCCGATGAGCCGGCCCAGTATCTCGCGGTCCGCGGCGGCGGGATCCAGGGGCGGTGAGCACCGCCCGCAATAGCACACCACGATCCGGTCGCTGTGGGTGAGGATCTCATCCATGTCGGACGACAGAAACAGGATGGCCGTGCCCGCCCGGCAGTGCGCGCGCAACCGGGTCCAGACGGCGGCGGCCGACTCCACATCCAGCCCCCGCGTGGGCTCTTCGATAAGGATCAGCGCCAGCGGCGGAGCCAGCAACGCCAGCAGCGCCCGCTGCTGGTTGCCGCCCGAAAGGTCCCGCATCCGGGTGTCGGGCCGCCCCCGGATCGCGAACTCCCGGATTCGCTCGTCGGCCGCGGTCCGGGCGCTGGTCCAGTTGATGAACAGGCCCCGCGGCGGTCGGATCAGTTGCAGGTGTTCCGACAGATCCATGTCGCCGATCAGGCCTTCCTCCAGGCGCGCCGTGGGCACGAAGACCACGCCGCGGCTGCGGAAGGACGGGTAGGAGCGGCCCGTCAGGTCGAGGCCCCCGATCCGCACGGTGCCGGCGGTGGGCCGGACCAGGCCCGCGCATGCCCGCAGCAGGAGACGCTGTCCGCTACCCGTGAGACCGGCCAGGCCCACCACCTCACCTGACCGGATGTCGAGGTCCAGCGGCGCGAGCCGCAGCCGGTCATCCACGGCCGTTAACCCGCGCAGCTCCAGCACAGGACGACCCGGTGCCACCAGTTCCCGCTGGGGCATGGCCACCGGCCGGCCGAACATGAGCGTGACCAGCTCCGCCGTGGTGTACGGCGGCGCCAGCGTCCCGGCCAGCGCGCCGGCGCGGAGGACGGCCACACCGTGGCACAACGATTCCACCTCCTCCAGCTTGTGGGAGACGAACAGGATGGTCCGGCCTTCGGCGGACAGCCGTCGGAGGGTATCGAAGAGCTGGGCTTTCTGCGCCGTGCTGATCCCGGTGGTGGGTTCGTCCAGGATCAGCACCCGGACATTCAGGCTCAGCAGGCGCAGGATCTCCAACTGCTGGCGCTCGCCCACCGTCAGCGTGTCCAGGTAGGCTCTGGGGTCGAAGGCGAACCCGAAGGTCGCCGCCAGCTTGCGCAGCTGGCTCATCGCCGCTGATCGCGACGGGAACAGACGGTCCGGCCGGCCGGACATGAAATTCTCCAGCACGGTGAGCGTGGGAAAGTCCTGAGGATCCTGGTGTAACATCCCGATGCCGGCGCGCACCGCGTCGGCCGGATGGCGGAATAGGGCCGATTTCCCGTCGAGTAGGATGTCGCCGCCGTCTGGGCGCAGGTAGCCCGACAGAATTTTCATCAGGGTGCTCTTGCCGGCGCCATTCTCGCCGAGCAGGCCCTGGATGGTGCCTCCAGGCACGGCCAGCGTCACGCGGTCATTGGCGTTGACGCGGCCGAATGTCTTGCGGATTTCCTTCAGGGTGATGTCCATGGCGTCATTCGGAGACCCGGTGCGGCGGCCGTCCCCGGGCTCACTGGTTCGAGACGCTCTGGCCCGTCATGCCCTGGAGCAACTGCGGCAGGTACCAGACCTGGACATCCGTGGCGGTTTCGCCGGGCTTGAGGAAGACCGTGCCGTCCTGGTACAGCAGCGGACCGGTCCACAGGTTGAGACCGCCGGCCAGCGCGCCGATGAACGCGTCCAGTTCCCGCGCGGCGGCCGGGGCCAGCGCCGCTCCCTTCTGAAACCCGACGGCGGAGCGGTCGGGGTCGTTGATATCCGGCCAGTGAGGGCTCAACCATTGGAACGACGGCTGCCAGGAGCCGGCGCGGACGGCTTCCACGTGTTGGACGTAGGCCGGCCCCCAGTTGTAGTACGGCACACCAAGACAGACGCCTTCGGCTTCGGCGCAGGCGTTCACGTAGTCGTAAGGAATGGCGTAGGCCGGCTTGTCCGGCGTGGAGAACTTCTTGGCTTCAGCCAGAGCCTCGGTGGTGTAGATACCCGACACGACCACGTCGAAACCGCTGGAGAAGAAACCGTCAGCCACCTGGGTGGGGTCGGCGGTGACTCCGGGGATATTGAACCAGAAGCCGATCCACGACACCTTGAAGCGGAGCTGCCCCGGATTGCGCTTGAGCACCTGCGTCCAGGCATGGCGGGCGCCCAGGTAAGTGGCGGCGGCCAGGCGACGCGTCTCGTCGTTGATCAGCGGGCCCAGATAGCCGATCCGGCCGGTGCGGGTGGTCATGGCTGCGGCGAATCCGGCCATGGCCGCACCGTGCTCCATCCGTCCCATGACGTTGGCTACGTTGGGCAGCCGGGCGTAGTCCCGGCCCTCGGGCCAGGCGCTGTCTCCGGAGATGTGGATGACCGGGATGTCGCGGTGGGCGCGGGCGAACTCCAGCGCGCCGTCTTTCATATCGTCGGAGTTGAAGATGATCAAGCGGGCGCCGCGGGCCAGCAGGTCGTTCGCGAGCTGAGCGGGGGTGGTGCCCGGGCGATCGGACGGGTTGACCTTGTCCACATACACCATGCGGGTGCCGGACACGTTCTTTTCGACGTATCGGCCCGCTTCGAAATGGGCCTGGCTCCACCCGTGGTCGTTGGCCGGTCCCACCATCAGCAGGCCGAATACGAACTCGTTCTGCGGAGGCGCCGTGATGTCCGGCGAGGGACCGGAACCGCAGCCGGCCAGCCCGACCAGCAGCACACCCGCGAGCAGTCGCATTACCCACGAGCCGGGTTTTGACATGGACAACCTCCGGTTGGGATGGTCCTATTCTGGCAGAGGCCGACGGAGTCCGCAAATAAAAAAACCCGGCCGGCGGCCGGGAAGCGGTTTCAGGAGCGACGCGACGGTCAGCAGGCCGCGGATCAGTCAGTGAACAGGAACTTTTCGTCGAGGTGCTTCTGGATATTACGTTCCAGCAGTTTCTCGTGATCGAATCCGCGGATGCCCATGTAGTACTCGGCCGATTCGACAAAGGCAACTTCAGGAATCAGGCCGATCATCTCGACAGGGCCGAGTGAGATGCCGTACCGCCGGCATTCCATGCGCAGCATCTCGATCACCCGGTACATGGGGGTTTCCCGGAAATTGTGGATCGATACCGTGATCACCGGGTGCTGGGTGGCTTCGTCGCACCCCAGGTGCGCCTTGACGTGGGGCAGCCCGCCGTGGCCCCACTGCATGATCTGGCAGACGGCGCGGGCTGCCTCCAGATCGGTGGTGAGCAGGAGCACGCTGAAGCTGATCAGTGGATGGCGGGCGCCGATGATGGTGGCGCCGGTGTCCGCCGGGAAGGTTTCGGGGCCGAAGTCGGGGCGCCAGCGGGGCTCCTTGATCTTTTCGGCGAAGCCCTCGTACTCGCCCTCGCGGATGTTGTCGATATCGCGGCGGGCGGGGTAGCGGGCAGACTCGCTGAACAGGTACACCGGAATCTTGAAGCGCGCGGCCACCAGCTCGGCGAACTCCACGGACATCTGGACGGCCTCGGCGATGGTGGCGTCCTTCAGGGGGACGAAGGGAAAGACGTCCACCGAGCCGATGCGGGGATAGGCGCCCTGGTGCCGCCGCATGTCGATCCGCGCCAGCGCGACCTCGTACAGGTGCAGGCCGCCCTCGAAGATGGCGTCGCGCGGGCCGGTGAATCCGAAAACCGTTCGGTTGCGGAGGTGGTCCATGGACACGTCCAGCATCATCAGGTTGGGCACGCTGTTGAGTTGCGCGGCCAGTTCATCGATGAATTTCCGGTCGCGGCCTTCGCAGATGTTGGGAATCACGGCGATGATCTTGCTCATGGACGCCTCCTAGAATATGCCGAGAAAGATGCCGGCGGCGATGGCCGAGCCGATGACGCCGGCGACGTTGGGGCCCATGGCGTGCATCAGCAGGTGGTTGTTCGGATCTTCGGCCAAACCCACGGTCTCCGACACGCGCGCCGCGTCAGGGACGGCCGATACGCCGGCCGACCCTATCAGGGGATTGATCTTGTCCTTCAGGAACATGTTCATGAACTTGGCGAACAGCACGCCGCCCGCCGTGGCGACGGCGAAGGCGAAACAGCCGAGCACAAAGATCAGCACTGAACGCGGAGTCAGGAAGACCTGGGCCGATGTCGATGCCCCCACCACCAGACCCAGCAGGATGGTGCAGATGTCCAAGAGGGCGCTGGAGGCCGTCTTGGACAGACGGCACGTCACGCCCGACTCCTTCAGCAGGTTGCCGAAGAACAGCATACCCAGCAGCGGCAGGCCGCCGGGCGCCACCAGACAGGTGACGATCATGCCGGCGATGGGGAACAGGATCTTCTCCGTCTTGCTCACTTTCCGGCCCGGTTTCATCCGGATGAGCCGCTCCTTTTTGGTGGTGAGCAGCTTCATGATCGGCGGCTGGATGATTGGCACCATGGCCATGTAGGAGTAGGCGGCGATGGCGATGGGGCCGATCAGGTTGGGCGACAAGCGGGACGCCAGAAAGATGGCCGTGGGGCCGTCGGCGCCGCCGATGATGCCGATGGAGGCGGCGTCGTTGGCGGAGAACCCCAGGACCAGGGCGCCGAGGAACGTGGCGAAGATGCCGATCTGGGCGGCGGCGCCGAGCAACACGCCCTTGGGATTGGACAGCATGGCCGAGAAATCGGTCAGCGCGCCGATGCCCAGGAAGATCAGGGGCGGGAAGATGCCCGCCCGGACGCCGAAGTAGATCATTCCCAGCACGCTGTTGGTGGTGGTGTTGAACACGTACTCGTGGGTGAGGGGATCGATCATGTAGATGGAGATGGCGTCGAAGATCTGGAGGGGCAGGGGGATGTTGCCCACCAGGATGCCGAAGCCGATGGGGACCAGGAGCAGGGGTTCGTACTCCTTGGCAATGCCGAGGTAGATGAACAGGCACCCGATCACCAGCATAACGAGGTTGAGGTACGAGAGATTGACCACGCCCAGACCGGTCAGGATCTGATCCGTGTAATTCTGGATCTCGCCGGTGTGGATATCGCGGTTGAACACGCCCCGGGCGATGTTGGTCACCAGGCCGACGCTGTGATGCTCGGCCACGGCGATCACCCGGAAGAGTCCGGCCTGGCGTCCCTGGCGGTCCAGCAGTTGTCCCTTGGCGCCGGGTTTGAGGACCGCGGCGTTCATGTCGCGCCAGCCCTTGTCGATGTGGAAATAGCGGGTCGGATCCTCGAGGACGAAGAGGATGTTGTCCACCCGGGCGGACGGCGATGCCATCCGCGCCACGTCCTCGGCGAAATGGCCGGGCGCCATGTCAAGACGGGCCGTGCAGGAGTCGGTCCCGGCCAGCACCACTTCAAAACGGCCGATAGCGCGATTGTCGCGGTCGAACAGAATCCCGGACGTGCCCGGCTGCACCTGCTGTTTCGCCTTGAGATCCCATTCCGGCGCCGCGAAGCCGTGGCGGGTGCCGTGGAAAAGAGTCGCGTAGGGCGTGTCGGGGAACGACGCGCCGAACGTCGGACCCGCCCAGGCCCAGCCGGTCAGCAGGATCCATCCGATCAATAGAATTGCAATACGTCTCACGTGTTTCCTCTGTGTGCCTTGGCGATGAGCCTGGCGGGCGGGCGGCGGAGCGCCCGGTGCCGCCTACAGGGTGGTCATGGCCGAACGGGCGATGTCCACGAGCGGATCGCCTTCGGAGACCACGTCACCGTTTTTGACGTGCACTTTCTTAACGGTCCCGCTATAGGGCGACCGGATGTGATTTTCCATTTTCATGGCTTCCATCAGCACCAGGTTGGCGCCCGCCTCGACGGTGCTCCCCTCCTTGACAAAGACGTCCAGAATGAGGCCCGGCAGCGGCGACATGACACTCTCGCCGGCGACGGGCCGGCTGCCGCGCGACGCCGGGATGGCAGCCGGCGGCGGAGCGGCTGTGGACGCCGGCGCCACCGCGGAGGGCCGATGCATGGTCGGAGCCGCGACGATCTTGCGGCCGATCTCCACGAGATCCACCGCGTACTCGGTGTTGTTGACCACGATCCGGGCCGTTTCGCCGGTCAGTTCCTTGACTTCGGCGGTGTACTCGCGGCCGGCGATTTTCAGGGTGTATCGGCTCATCCGGTATGGCTCCTCTACGTCAGGTTGAAGATACCCCGCTGCGGCGGCGGCTGAACCGATTGCCGCTGGCGGGTCAGGGTCAGGCGGCTGCCGCGATCGGGCGCGTTGAGACGCAGTTCGATTTCCAGAACCGTCAGGATGACGGCTAGCACTTGGGGATCAAGAGGGGCGGAGTCGGCGACCGTTTCCACAGCGGGAGGGGGCGGTGCAGCCGGGCGACGCATTCGCTGGAGAAACTCGGGGACGACCCGGAACGACCAGATCATCAAGGCGGTCAGGGCCAGGCCGATGAACACCACGCTCATGCCGAGTCCGGTCACCATCAACGCTTCGATCACGCTCACAAATCGTCCCTCGCTTACAGGGGGATATTGCCGTGCTTGCGCGGCAGGTTGGTGTCCCGCTTGGTGCTGAGCATTTCCAGCGCCTTGACAATCCGGAAGCGCGTCGAGGACGGATCGATCACGTCGTCGATGTAGCCCTTCCGCGCCGCGGTGAACGGATTGGCGAACAGGTCGCGGTAGATCTGCTTGAGTTCGTCGGACTTGGCCTTCGGATCGGCGGCCGCGTCCAGTTCCTTCCGGTAAATGACCTCGATGGCGCCGTCGGGGCCCATCACCGCGATCTCCGCGGTGGGCCAGGCCAGGTTGATGTCGCCCCGGATGTGCTTGGAACTCATGACACAATAGGCTCCGCCGTACGCCTTGCGGGTGATGATGGTCACCTTGGGCACAGTCGCCTCGGCAAACGCATACAGCAGCTTGGCGCCGTTGCGGATGATGCCGCCGTACTCCTGGCTCGTACCGGGCATGAAGCCGGGCACGTCCTCAAACACCACCAGAGGGATGTTGAAGGCGTCGCAGAAGCGGACGAACCGGGCGCCTTTGATCGAAGCGTTGTTGTCGAGCACGCCGGCCAGCACCTGGGGCTGGTTGGCCACGATACCCACCGGACGTCCGTTGAAGCGTGCAAAGCCAACGATGATGTTGGCGGCGAAATCCGGCTGGATCTCGAAAAAGTCATGCTGGTCCGCCACGATTCGGATCAGCGCCTTCATGTCGTACGGCTTGTTCGGATTGTCCGGGAGCAGGCTGTTCAGCTCGGCGTCCTGGCGGTCGATGGGGTCGGCGTTCTCCGCCAGCGGCGGCGCATCGGTGTTGTTCTGGGGGACGAACGACAGGAGCTTGCGCAGGGCTTCCAGCGCGGCATCCTCGTTGTCGTAGACCAGGTGAGCGACGCCGCTCCGGGTGGCATGGATGTCGGCGCCGCCGAGCTGCTCGGTGGTCACGTCCTCACGAGTGACCTGTTTGACCACCTTGGGGCCGGTGAGGAACATATAGGAACTCTGCCGCACCATGATCACGAAATCGGTGATGGCCGGCGAATAGACGGCGCCGCCGGCGCAGGGGCCCAGGATCATGGAGATCTGGGGGACCACGCCGGAGCTGAGGACGTTTTTCAGGAAGATGTCCGCGTACCCGGCCAGCGCGTCGACGCCCTCCTGGATGCGGGCGCCGCCGGAATCGTTCAGGCCGATGATCGGCGCGCCCATCCGGACGGCCATGTCCATGACCTTGCAGATCTTCTCGGCGTAGGCCTTGGACAGGGAGCCGCCGAAGATGGTGAAATCCTGGGAGAAAACGAACACCAGCCGCCCGTTGATGGTGCCGTAGCCGGTGATCACGCCGTCAGTGAGAGGCTGGTTCTTCTCCATCTCGAAATCGGTGCACCGGTGCGTCACGAACATGTCGAACTCTTCGAAGCTGCCTTCATCCAGCAGCTTTTCCAGGCGCTCGCGGGCGGTGTACTTGCCCTGCTCGTGCTGCTTCTCGATCCGTTTCGGGCCGCCGCCGGCGCGAGCCTTCTCTCTCAGGTTGGCCACATCCAGCAGCTTGCGTTCGATGCTCATGGCGCCTCCATAAATATTGCAATGTTTAAATATCACAAGACCACTCTCGAGGCAACCAACTTCCTCAGAACACCTTGAAATTCTGGATTAATCGGAAGGTCGCGGATGGGCCGATCCGGAACAGTCCGATACGCCACATCCGCCGGTTTGGTGTGTTGAGCGAAAAAAAAAGGCGGGGTCATCGAGACCCCGCCGGTTGCAATCCGGAAACGATGACGTTACAACCCGGGGTCTACCTCCTCGATCTTGTACGCCCGGAACGTCCCCATGATCCCGGTGTAGTTCTCGTTGCCGATGGAAATCTTTCCCGGGATGCCTTCGAAGATCATGTAGTGGAATTTTCCCACAATCATATCGTCGAAGCCGGTGACACCCCACGCCATGACGGCATGATACATGTAGTAATCGGGGATGGTGCCGTTGGGTTCGACATGTGGTGGTTCTGAGTATGATGTGCCCTGGCCCAGGAGCCAGAATCTGGACCCGGTCACCAGCCCCGTCGCCCGGATACCGGCATAGACCATCAAATCCTGCAACTCTTCATCACCGGTCTTCTTGGGAGTTGCAGCACCCTCGTCACCGAAGGTGAGGTACCCCCACAGAACCCCGTCCGGCTCCTGGATCATCCACATGTAAGCGATTTCCGTATAGGGAGCAGGTTTTTCGGTATTCGATCCCGACAGGACGCCCCGCAGCTCAACTTGCCAATACCCGCTCAGGTCCGTGGCCGCGGCGAGTTGCGTGTCGAGGGCCTCAGATGCGGCCAAAAAACCGGTCAGGGCGATGGCGGTCAGGAAGCCCGCCAGAATCCGGGCCCGCGCAATATGCTTCATGTTCATGATTCCTCCTTGTTCCTCTCTCGTGTTAATGGCTCGATGTGAGTCCGCCGACTCACTTGTCCGGCACGAGGATCATTTCGTCCTGCTTCCACGCCCGGAAGACGCCGGTGGCCCCGAGGCCTTCGGAAATACGCGGCCTCTTGTCAATGTCGTTGTTGAAATCGAAATCAAACCGCATCAGGATAAACTCGGCAACGAGGGTGTCATACTCCTCGACTCGACCGACGACGCTCATGTAAAAAGGGGTGATGTACTCTTTGTCAAGGCCCGCGCTGGTGTACAGCCAGATTCTGCCGTTGGCGGTGAATCCCTCGATAAAGGTCGGTGGGTGAGGGCGGGGGACTTTGTCATCCGCCTTGACCGGGTCAAAGGGCAGGAAGCCGATGTAACCGAAAATCGCGTGACCATACTGGAACAACACCATTTCGCTGGACATCTGGTACTGGTCCGGCATGTCCGATTCGGTGGAGAACGAAATCCCCGACAGACTCATTTTCCAGATGCCGGTGACGTTGTCCGTGGCGTCACGGGTCTGCATGCCGCACAGACCGAATGCCCCCATGGCGAGGACCAGGCAACCACAGATAAGCCACTTTTTCAGATGGCTGTTAGCGTGCATCATGTGCCTCCTGATGAAAATTGCAATTTCACTTATTCTAATGAATGGAACCGGTAACCGTCAAATGGATTCTTCAGAATGAATAGTATTGTAACTCTTTAAACATGAAAATGTTACAAATGCGGTCCCGCCTGGCGTTTGTAGACATAGATCCGGGTGGCATAAATGTCGGACAGGCGGTGGGTGCGGACCGGCTTCCAACCTGGCAGGGAAAAGGTGTTGCTGATCACCCGGGCCCCGGCTCGCAGTTCGCGGCTGAGTTTTTTGTCCAAAGCGTGCATGGCTTCCGGGAACAGATAGCAGACCACCAGATCGGCATCGGCCAGGGACACCGCCCGGAAGTCCGCCCGAATGAGCCGGAGCTTGGGCCACCTGCCAAGTCGGCGGAGTCGCGAGCAGAAGAGCGGCACGGGGGACAACTCGTAGCCGATGACAGTTGCTTCCGGAAACCGCCTGGCCAGTGGGACAGCCAGTGACCCCCAGCCCGAACCCGCCTCCACGATCGTTCCGGAGAAACCCGCGGGGATCTCCGACAGCATGACCTGACGGGCCCGCCGGCTGGAGGGGAGCGGCGAAATCCCGGTCTTCAGAGTGTGGTAGACGATGGACAGGACGGCTCCGACCAAAAGAACCGACAGGCAGAGCGCGACGATCTCCATAATGGCTTTCCGCGCGACGTGATGTTCGATGAAACTATACTCCGCCGGCCGGTAGAATCCAAATACCCTGCGAGCGCCGGTGGGTCGGGTTGCTAATTTCGTTGCGGGATCATGGCGGAATCTTTATAATTCCGCTATCGACGATCACCTGTTCGAATGATTTGCGGCGGAAACTGCCGCTGGATGGATCATGGTTCTGATTTACGCACCGTTCAACATCCTGAGGAGGCAATGATGTTCAAAGAGTTCAAGGAATTTGCCGTCAAGGGGAATGTGGTGGACATGGCCGTGGGCATCATCATGGGCGCGGCTTTCGGTACCATCGTCAGTTCGCTGGTGGCGGACGTGGTGATGCCGCCCATCGGCATGCTGATGGGCAATGTGGATTTCGGCAACCTGTTCGTGGTGCTGAAGGAGTCGGCCACCACCGCCGGTCCGTACGCGTCCTTGGCCGACGCGCAGAAGGCGGGCGCCGTCACGCTCAACTATGGCAAGTTCATCAACACGATCATCAGCTTCCTCATTGTCGCCATCGCGATGTTCCTGCTGATCCGCGTCATCAACAAGCTGAAGCGAGAAGCGCCGCCCGCTCCGCCGGACACCCGCGAGTGCCCCTACTGCTGCTCCACCATCTCCAACAAGGCCACCCGGTGCGCCCACTGCACGGCCGATGTACCGGCGGTGTCCTGATCGTCCAGCCGGTTGCCGGAGCATCCGGGCCGGTCAGGTGAGCCGGCAGATAGAGACGTGCCCGGATGGCTGTTGGGTTATCCGGACAGCGGACGCGCCGGCCTCAGCCGGTCCAACAGGCCTCTGAGGTAGCCTGTGGCATGGCTGGCATGGTGGGCCGCGATGAACAGGGGAACGACAGCGGCCAAGGGCGGATCCCGTCGGGACACGGCGGCATGGACGCCGGCTGCGGCCAACAGGAGACCGTAACCGGCCGCTTCCGCCAGCGGAATTCGGAATAACAGGGGGTGAATCACCCCGGCGAGGACGGACAAGCCTAGGGCGACAAGGGCGACCGCCGGCAGCGCATAAAAAAAATGGGTGCCTGGACGACGGGCGCGTTCTCGGGCGAGGGCGATGTTGCGATGCACGAAAGCAACAGGCGTGGTCTCCCGCTCGTGACTGACTACGGCCGATGGTGCAAATCCCACCGCCAATCCCCGCCGGCGCAGCCGCTGGGCCAATTCCTGTTCCCATGACTCCGCCACCGTGTGATCGAAGCCGCCGACCTCTAGAAACGCTTGGCGATCCACAGCCATGTTCCAATGACGTGGATAGTAGGCCCGGCCGCCGGCGCCGCCGGCGCGCACGCCGCCGGATCCCAGGGGTGAGGTGAGCACATAATCCAGGCTCCGCAGGGAGAGCGGGGCCCCTGCCGGTACCCGGTCCGGTCCTCCGGCAAATACCAACCCTTTGCCCAGGGCGGCGGAGAATGCCGCAAGCCATCCGGTCTGGAGGACGGCGTCATCATCGGTGAATGCGAGCCGCCCCGCAACGGCCCGGGCCGCACCCTGGTTCCAGGCGGCCGGACGGTGCGGCGGGTCCGGCACGAGATACTCCGCTCCACGGGCCGTGGCGACGGCGCGGCGTTCCGGCCGGCCATCGGGATCAAGCACGATCACCTGCGCACGAGACTCGATCTCCCCTCGGGACAGGGCGGCGAGCAGCCGTTCCAGCCCGGCCGGGTGGTGCTCGGTGAAAACGATGATGGTGAACGGCGGCAAGTTGTCCATGGGCTGGCACGACCATTGTACCCAGTACCATCATAACGCTCAACGACTTTCAGGTTGCGCCCGTGGCGGCTATCCCGCTATGATGGCGTCGCTCACAGAACCTTGAATCGAGGTGAACGCATGGGGGAGCTGGCCGGGTGGCTGACGCTGGTGACGGTATTGGTGACGGCATTGGGAGTGGGGGTGTTGCTGGTGGTCCTCTACCGGCGGATCGCCGCCGGGCGCCAGCAGGCGGATGAGCTGACCCTGCGCGTCGAAGCCCTCGGCCGGGAGATCGAGCGCACGGAGCACGCGGTGCTCGAGGAGTTCGGCCGCAACCGCGAGGAGCAGGACCGGCAGGCCCGGGCGATGCGCGAGGAGGTGGGCGGCCGGCTCAATACCACGGCCGACGGCATGCTCCGCAGTTTGGGCGAAATCACCCAGGCCCAGCGGCAGCAGCTGGATATATTTTCCCGCCGTTTGGAGCAGCTCATCGGCACCATGGAGCAGAAGCACGACGGCCTGCGCGGGGCGGTGGAACAGAAGCTCTCGCAGATCCAGAGCGACAACGCCACGCGGCTGGAGGAGATGCGCCGCACGGTGGACGAAAAACTGCAGGGAACCCTGGAAAAGCGCCTTGGCGAATCATTCCGGCAGGTTTCGGAACGGCTGGAGCAGGTCTACCGCGGTCTGGGCGAAATGCAGGCGCTGGCCAGCGGGGTGGGCGACCTGAAGCGGGTGCTGACCAACGTCAAGACCCGCGGCATCTGGGGCGAAATCGCCTTGGGCAACCTGCTGGAGCAGATCCTGACACCGGATCAATTCGCCGTCAACGTCGCCACGCGGCCCGGGAGCAACGAGCGCGTGGAGTATGCGGTGAAGTTGCCCGGACGGGGCGATGACGAGAACCCGGTCTGGCTCCCCATCGATGCCAAGTTTCCCAAGGAGGACTACGAGCGGTTGCAGGAGGCCGCCGACGCCGGCGACGCGGACGGTGTCGCCCGGGCGGCCCAGCAGCTCGAGACCCGCATCAAGGCGGCGGCGCGCGATATCCACGAGAAATACGTCAGTCCGCCGGCGACGACTGATTTCGCCCTGATGTTCCTGCCCACCGAGGGGCTGTACGCCGAAGTGCTGCGCCGGACCGGACTGCTGGAAGCGCTCCAGCGGGATCTCCGCGTGGTGGTGGCCGGCCCCACCACCATCGCCGCCATCCTGAACTCACTCCAGATGGGGTTCCGCACACTGGCCATCGAGCAACGTTCCAGCGAGGTGTGGAAACTGCTTGGGGCCGTCCGGACCGAGTTCGGGAAATTCGGCGACACGCTGGACAAGGTCAAGAAAAAGCTGGATGCTGCGTCCACCGAGA
>JAAYUB010000067.1 GCA_012517875.1 Acidobacteriota bacterium
AAAGGGGAGAAGGTTCACAGGTGCCAGGTTCGCAAGTTCGCAGGTTCGGGGGCGGTTGAGGGGTGATCCATTCGTTTCAAGTTCGAAAGTTCGCAGGTTCGCAGGTTCAGGAATGATTGATGGTTGAAACCTTCGAACTTGTGAACCTGGAACTTGTGAACCTGTTAACCTGAAACTTGTGAACCTGTTAACCTGAAACTTGTGAACCTGTGAACCTGGAACTTGTGAACCTGCGAACGTTTAAACCTTCCAACAGCTCGATGACGATTGCGATCACGATTACGATTACGAATCACGAGCACGAACCCTCAACCATCAACCGTCTCAGCCCTCATCCCTTAGCCCATCCAACCACTCGACAAATCGCCTGAGGCCGGCGGGCAGGGGGGTGGACGGCTGCCAGTTGAGGAGGCGGCGGGCGGTGGCGATGTCCGCCCAGGTGCGGGGGACGTCGCCGGGCTGATCGGGAAGGCGCTCGACCGCGGCCCGGGCGCCGAGCGCCGCCTCGAGCGCCGCCACGAGCTCCGCCAGCGTCACGGTGTGGCTGTTGCCCAGGTTGATGACGGCGTACGGGCCGGCGCGCCAATCCATGGCGGCGCGGATGCCGGCGACGATGTCGTCCACGTAGGTGTAGTCGCGGCTGGTGGAACCGTCGCCGTAGAGGGGCACGGGCCGGCCGGCGCGGATGAGCCGGGCGAACTTGTGGATGGCCAGGTCCGGCCGCTGGCGCGGGCCGTACACGGTGAAGAACCGCAGCGCCACGAAGCGGACGCCGTGGAGGTGGCTGTAGACGTGCCCCAGCAGCTCGCCGGCCACCTTCGTGGCGGCGTACGGGCTGATGGGCCGGAGGCCGGCGTCGTCCTCGCGCCACGGCACCCGCGGGTTGACGCCGTAGACGCTGCTCGAGGAGCCGAACACGAACTGCGTCACGCCCCGGGCGCGCGCCAGCTCCAGCAGGTTCTGGGTGCCGCCCACGTTCACCTGTTCGTAGGCCACCGGGTCGGCGATGGAGGGGCGCACACCGGCCTTGGCGGCGAGGTGGACGATGACCGCGCCGGCGGGATCGGCCGGCCAGGGGCCGAGCGCCGCGGCCAGGGCGGCGGCGTCGCGGATGTCCGCCTCCACGAGGCGGTAGCGCGGGTTGTCCAGGTGCGGGGCGACGTTGCGGCGCTTGACCGCCGGGTCGTAGAAGGGGTCGAAGTTGTCCGCCGCGGTGACGCCCCAGCCCTCGGCCAGCAGGCGGTCGGCGAGGTGGCTGCCGATGAAGCCCGCTCCGCCGGTGATTAGTGCCTCGCGCATGGTGTCCCTGCCTCCTGGAATCGCCCCATTGTACCTGATCGGGCGGGTTTTTTCACCGCAGAGGCGCAGAGGGCGCGGAGGAGAATAGCTTGCCAAGGCGCGAAGGCACGAAGAGAACTTTTGGGTCAATGGAAAGAAGCGGTCGGCGCGGTGCCGGCCGTTTCCGTTTCAGGGGTTCCAGGTTCGCAGGTGCGCAGGTTCGGGGGCGGTTGAGGGGTGATCCATTCGTTTCAAGTTCGAAAGTTCGCAGGTTCGCAGGTTCGCAGGTTCACAGGTGCGGGGGTGGTTGAGGGGTGATCCATTCGGTCCAAGTTCGAAAGTTCGAAGGTTCGCAGGTTCACAGGTGCGGGGGCGGTTGAGGGGTGATCCATTCGGTCCAAGTTCGAAAGTTCGCAGGTTCGCAGGTGCGCAGGTTCGGGGGCGGTTGAGGGGTGATCCATTCGTTTCAAGTTCGAAAGTTAGCAGGTTCGCAGGTTCACAGGTTCGCAGGTTAAGGAATGATTGATGGTTGAAACCTTCGAACTTGTGAACCTGGAACTTGTGAACCTGTGAACCTGGAACTTGTGAACCTGTGAACCTGGAACTTGTGAACCTGGAACTTGTGAACCTGAAACTTGTGAACCTGTGAACGTTAAAACCTGCAGATGTTCCAACGTTCCAACAGTTCCGGTTGCGATGACAAGCGCAAACCCGTAACGCGCAACCCTCAACGGTCAACGGTCAGCTAACAGTGTGAACTTTTATACACTCGAATGTTCTAACCTTCAAACGCCGTTGACGGGCGATTGGTTCAGCGCCGGCCGCCGCGGGAGCCGCCGCCGGAGAAGCTGCGGGAACCCCCACCGCCCGAGAAGCTGCGGGAACCGCCGCCGCCCGAGAAGCTGCGCGAGCCGCCGCTGTAGGAGTGACCGCCCAAAGGCGCGCTGTACGACCGGCTGCTGAACGAGCGGCTGCCCGAAAAACCACCGCCCGAATAGGCCCGGCCGCCGGACGAACTGCCGGATGAGAACGACCGGTTGCCGTACGACGGGCTGCCCGAGTAGGAGCGGTCACGCGACGCGCCGCCCGAGGAATAGGCGCGGGCGCCGGACGAGCGGCTGCCCGAGTAGGCGGAGCCGCCGTAGGCGCCGCCGCTTCCGTACGACCGGGAGCTGTACGCGCGGCTGCCGCTGTCGCCGGCGGAGCGGTCGCGGGCAAACGAGGCATTTCCGGCAACGCGGCCCCCGGACGACGGCGTGCCTGAGCCGGCGGCCCGGCTGGAATGGGTAGACGGACCGTCCGCCGACCGGGTGCGCCCCGTGACCGTGTTGCGATAGGCGCCGGTGGTCGCGTCGCGGCTGAACGACCGGTTCACCGATGCGGTCCGGTCGCCGGAACGGTTCGTTGCGACGGTCCCCGAACCTCCGGTGCGGGATGTGACGTTCCGGCCGGCGCCGGGACCGGCGTTCCGGTAGGCGCCGGCGCTCCGGCCCGCGGATTCGCCGGACCCGCCGCGGGTGACGCCGGTGCGGCTCCGCGAAGCGTAATCGCCGCCGGTGCTGCGCCGGGCGCCGGCGGTGCGGCCGCCGTCGGCGCCGTAGCGCCGGGCCACGTCCGTGGTCCGGTATGGTACGCCGCCGCGGTGGTAGGCGTCATGCTGCCACTGGCCGCTGCGGTGATGGCCGCCGTTGTGACGGCCGTCATGGCCGTGATGGCGGTGATGATAGCCGTAGTGGTCGCAGAAATGCCCGTTGTAGTAGACGCCGCCGTGCGGACCCCAGCCACACCCCCAGCCCCAGCCGTGCCACCCCCAGCTCGGCCAACCCCAGCCCCAGCCGGGCCAGCCCCAGCCCCAGCCCCAGCCCCAGCCCCACGGCCAGCCGCCGGCGTACCAGTAGTTCCAGCCGGGGTAGTACCAGCTCAGAGTGATGCCGAGGCCGAAGCTGATCCAGTAGTCGGCGGCCGACGGCCAGGCCGGGTACCAGAGCGCCGGGTAGTCATAATAGACCGGGGTGCCCCAAATGACCCGCGGGCTGTAGATCGGGACGTAGATCACCTCCGGGTCGGCCGGGACGATCTCGACGACGGTCCGCTCCTCGATGACCTTCGCCGTCACCTCCTGCTCCCGCGTGGACCGCAGCTTGCCGGCCGCCTGCGCCTCCAGGCGCAGGCGCTGCACGGCGTCCATGACATCGGCCTGCTGGGCCAGGAAGGCGTTGCCGAGGTCGGTGGTCCAGCCGATGTTCTCGGTGAGGCGGTTGAGGACGTCGGGGAAGGTCACCATGGCCTGGACGCTGGGATCCCAGTCCTGCTGCGCCGCCGCGTCGGTCAGTTCCTTACCTTTCAAATCGGGATGCCGCTCGAGCCACTGCTTGGCCTCGACCAGCTCCAGCGGATAGGTGGACGCCGCCAGGGCCTGGGCCAGTAGGGGATCGGGATAGAGGGCGATGGGCGCGACGAGGCTGTCCAGCTCCTCCGGGGTCCACGGCCGCGGGGCCGCGGGGCCGGGCTGGACGGTGTCGGCGCCGGCGGTCGGCGGCGGCTGGGTCTCGACGGCCGGCAGCCACGTGCTGCACGCCGCAGCCACCAGGGCCCCCAGCAGGATCCACCGCACTCCGAATCGGTCACGATGCGTGTTCATGGCATGCCCCCATACACAGTACGTTCAAACCGCGGTCCGCCGGCCAGGCAGGTCTCACCTTGGGGACGATTCACGGATCATCCCATTCCATTATAGCAAGCGGCGGTCCGGCCGCCGCGGCGCGCGCATGGCTTACCGCCGCCTGCGCGCCGGGATCCATCGATGCGGACCCTCCGGCCGGATGCACTGACTCCGCCTCAGAGATAGATCCAAGGAAGGGGGTAATGGTTCACGGGGGGATAAATAATTGGGGGGCGGGGGAAACGGTGAATGGGTGAATCGAGAAAGTTCGCAGGTTTACAGGTTCGGGGGCGGTTGGTGGTTAATCCATTCGCTTCAAGTTTGCAGGTTCACAAGTTCCAGGTTCACAAGTTCCAGGTTCACAAGTTCCGGGTTCACAAGTTTCAGGTTCACAAGTTCGAAGGTTTCAACCACCAATCGTCCCCGAACCTGTGAACCTATGAACCTATGAACCTGTGAACCTGCGAACGTTCTAACCTTCAACCAGCTCGATTACGATTACGAATTACGAGCACGAACCATCAACCATCAACTCGCAACTCTCAACGGATGGGATCATGACCGGCGATCCGAACTCCGATGATGCCGTCACTTCCCCGGGCAGGCGCCCACCACCGAGGCGGGGAGGTTCTTCTTGCCGAACGCCTTGTCGAAGTGCTTGGCGAACTCCTCGGCCAGCTTGCGGGCGCGCTGGTCGAAAGCGTCCTTGTCCGGCCAGGTGTTGCGGGGGTTGAGCACCGCGTCCGGCACGCCGGGGCACGACTGGGGCACCTGGATGTGGAACAGCGGGTCGGTGGCGACCGCCGCCTGGTCCAGCGTCCCGTTGAGCACCGCGGTGATGATGGCGCGGGTCAGGTTGATGTCCATCCGCTTGCCCACGCCGTAGGCGCCGCCGCTCCAGCCCGTGTTCACCAGGTAGACGTGGGTGCCGTGCCGGCGCATCTTCTCGCCGAGCAGCGAGGTGTAGGCGTCGGGGTTGCGCGGCATGAACGGCGCGCCGAAGAACCGGGAGAACGTGGACACCGGCTCGGTGATGCCGGTCTCGGTGCCGGCCAGCTTGCTCGTGTAACCCATCAGGAACCAGAGCATGGCCTGGTCCTGGTTCAGCTTGGCCACCGGCGGCAGCACGCCGTTGGCGTCGGCCGTGAGGAAGACGATGGTCTTGGGATGCGCGCCCACGGGCGGCTCCTTGATCCCCGGGAGGAACGACAGCGGATACGAGCCGCGGGAGTTTTCCGTCAGCCGCGCGTCGTGGAAATCGAAGTCGCCGCTCGGATACATCATGGCGTTTTCCACGATGGCGCCGTGCTCAAGGTACGGCGCCGCGTGCATGATGGCGTTGTAGATCTGTGGCTCCTTGGCCGGGTTCAGGTTGATGAGCTTGGCGTAGCAGCCGAATTCGAAGTTGGCGATGCCGTGATCGTTCCAGCCGTGCTCGTCGTCGCCGAGCAGCGCGCGGTCGGGGTCGGCCGACAGGGTGGTCTTCCCCGTACCGGAGAGCCCTAAAAACAGGGCGGTGGTGCCGTCGGCGCCCTCGTTGGCCGACGCGTGCAGCGGCAGGATCCCGACGCCGGGGAGCAGGTAGTTCATCACGGTGAAGATCAGCTTCTTGCAGCTCCCCATGTAGGACGAACCGATGATGACGCCCAACCGGTTCACGAAGTCGATGGCCACGATCAGGTCCGACGCGGAGCCGTCGGGCAGCGTGCGCACCCGGCCGGCGTAACGCGCCTTGTCCAGCCGGTCCGCAGGCAGGGCGATGAGGGTGAAGGGCCGGGCGGCGAAGATGCTGCGCTGGATGTCGGGCGGGACCGGCCGGAACATGGTCTCACAGAACAGGACGGACAGCGCGCAGTTGGACACGGTCCGCACGGGCAGGGCGTAGGCGCTGTCGGCGCCCACCACGCGGTCCAGTACGTACATCCGGTCTTTTTGCCGGATGAGCGCCAGGGCGTCGGCGAGGATCATGTCGAAGGTTTCCGGCTCCAGGGGGATGTTGTTGGGCGAGTCCCAGTCGATATCCGCCACGATCTCGGGGCGGCGGACGATCACCGTGTCCTTGGGGCTGCGCCCCGTGGAATCCACCGGTGTCCAGGTGGCGAGGGCGCCGTTCCGGCTGACGATCGCCTCGCGGTGAGCCACGGCGTGCTCGATGAGCAGCCGCCGTGACGGGCTGACATGCACGTTGGGGTGCGCCTGCAGGGCCTGGTCCAGACGGGTGAAGAATTCCACGGTGAACTCCTTCGGGAAAATTGCGGCCCGGCCGGCGGGCCGGCTTGCGCTCCAACCGGGCTGGAAAAGTGCAGTCTAGACCAAACCAGTCGAATAATCAATCCCCCGACTTAGCGCTTGATTTTTCGGCCGGATTCGGTATAGTGGCTCCGCTCCCGGCACCCATCGGGTCCCATTGCAGCAGGTGCGGTTCTTTTTTCCCTTGAGAGGACCCAGCGCCAGGCATCCGCACGACGGGTGAGTGTCCAACTCCGCCCGCTCGAGCGGGAGATGGCGGCCGGGAGCGGCACAACGTCCGGCAGCACCAAAGGAGGCTCCATGAGTACGCCTGAAAAAATCGAGCGCCTGCGCGCCATGCGGGAAACCGCCCGGCAGGGCGGCGGTCGCGACCGGATCGACGCCCAGCACGCCAAGGGCAAGATGACCGCGCGCGAGCGCATCGACGCCTTGCTGGACAAGGGGACCTTCGTCGAGCTCGACATGTTCGTCACCCACCGCTCCCACGAGTTCGGGATGGGCGAGAAGCGGGTCCTGTCCGACAGCGTCGTGACCGGTCAGGGCACCATCGACGGCCGCCCCGTCTACGTCTTCTCGCAGGATTTCACCGTCTTCGGCGGCAGCCTGGGGAAGGCGCACGCCGAGAAGATCTGCAAGATCATGGATCTGGCCATGAAGAACGGACTTCCCCTCATCGGTCTCAACGACTCGGGCGGCGCCCGCATCCAGGAGGGCGTGGTGAGCCTCGGTGCCTACGCCGACATCTTCCTCCGCAACACCATGGCGTCGGGCGTCATCCCGCAGATCTCGGCCATCATGGGCCCCTGCGCCGGTGGCGCGGTCTATTCGCCGGCCATCACCGATTTCATTTATATGGTGAAAAACACCAGCCAGATGTTTATTACCGGTCCGCAAGTCATCAAGACCGTGACCGG
>JAAYUB010000068.1 GCA_012517875.1 Acidobacteriota bacterium
GATCAATGCCAAGTGGCTCCCCTCCGCGCCCTCTGCGTCCTCCGTGGTGAATCTCCTTCGCCGGTTCGCCGCTTCGCTGGCTCGACGGTTTGCCTCCCCTCGCCCTTCCATTGACAAAAAGCATCACTTTGCGTCTTGGCGTCTTGGCGTGCCCATCGGCTAGCGTCCTCGCGCGCCGCCGCCCGCCGCATCGTCGTAGTTTGCCCGGATCGCCGCCAGCGTCTCATGGAACCGCGCCACAAGCCAGTCGGGGCGGATGAGCCGGGCGCTCTCGCGGAACGAAAACACCCAGGCCAGCAGCTCCCACTCCGACGTGCAGGCGAAGGCGAGGCGCAGCACGTCCGGCGCGGTCCACTCGAGGCGCTGGTTCGGGCTCCAGGTCCGCTCGGCGGCGTAGCGCGCCGCCGAGCCGCGCAGCTCGATCTCCGCCTCGAACGGCTCCCCCTTGATCACGCCGAAGTGGCGGTTGAACACGGCGTCGAAGTCGTAGTCGCGGGGGAACGCGTAGCGCCGCTCCGTGAGCGTCGCGGCGCGGATCCGGTGCACGGCGAGCAGCGGATCGTACTCCGACGTCCGCACCCGCTGGCCGGGCCGGCGCGCCAGGCGCGCGTGCAGGTACATCGCCTCGCGGTGGGAGAAGAGCTTGAGCGGCTTCACGCAGAGCGCCTTCGGCCGCGGCTCGTCCAGCGCCTGGTACTCCAGCGCCACGATCCGCCGCTCCTCCAGCCCCTGGACGATGGTCCGGATGGCGCCCTGCTGCGGCGTGTAGTCGATGGTGCCGGGGCGGAACACGGCGAAGTGGCCGTCGCTGCGCCGGCCGTCGCCGGCGAGCAGCGCCTGGCTCTTCTCCAGCGCCCGGGTCGCCTCGGCGAACATCTCCGCGCCCAGCAGGTGGGCGGTGAAGTCCCGGCACATCAGCAGCAGGTTGTATTCGGAATCGGACAGCGTCATGGCCGGCGGGATCCGCTCCGGCCGGCGGAGGCGGATGTACTTGCGGTTCCCCTCCCGGCGCTCCTCCAGCTCCAGGCGGTGGGCGCGCTGCAGGTCGTCCAGCAGCCGCAGCACCGACTGCTTGGAGCAGCTGAGCTGCCGCGCCAGCTCACCCAGGGAGTACTCGTCCCGCGTGAACAGCAGCTTCACGAACAGGGTGATGATCTTCTGGCCGTAGCTGCGATGCGGATCCTGCTTCGATCCCATGGCACCCCCTGCATCTGTCGTTTGACGTCAGCCACGCGTCCGGCCGGCCGTGCCAGCCTGCGGTCACTCCGGATCCTGGTCTTCTCCTTCTTCCTTGTCTTTCAGATTGCTGATTGAAACGATGAACTGGCTGAATCTGGGGGCGATGACCGCATAGCCCACGAAGAAGCAGAACAACAGCCAGCCGGCTCTGGAGCCATCATAGCGGATGGAGTCCGGATCGGTCAATCCGATGGACGCGGCCAGGTACGGGAAGGCCTCGTAGACGGCCAGCCCCCAGAGCGCCAGAATGAGGTAACCCAGGAAATGGACGAGCCAAATCTGGAAGTCTCTCATGACTGTCTCCTGTTCCATGGCGATCCCATCACCGGTCGTCGCGGACTGGGCCGGCGCAAACAGGTTCGATGCATCACCCACCTCCGACTAATAAGGCAGCCGCGCGGCGCCGGGCCCCCCCGAGACGCGCCCCGGATTGTCGCGCCCTGCCGTGCCGGTCATTCGTCGTCCGCCGCCGGTCATTCGTCGTCCTCCAGGTGCTCCTGATAGAATCGGGCGATCAGCCGGCTGGATATAGGCTCCACCACCCAAAAGCAGGCGCTGACGGCGGACACGAACCAGAACGCGCACGCCGCCGGGTAGATCCCCGATTCGGGGCGGAGGCTGAACAGCCGGGCCAGCCCCGGAAAGCTCTCGTACACCATGACGGAGTACAGGCACATGAAGCAGACCGCGTAGAAGCGCGTCATGATGATCTTCAGGCCACTCACACCTCCACCTCCGTCTCCTTACGATTCCTGTGCCCGCTGCACCAGCCCCTGCCCGCCCGTCACATAATCCAGGGCTTCACTACAATACCCATCGGTCAGTCCGACTATTTCCGCTTCTTCCAAGGCCATATACCGAACAGCCAGGTGACCCAGGCCTGCTTGATCAAGATGACGATGATCGCTATTGCTATGATGCCGAGGATTTGGGAACACAACGCATTGACTTCTCCATTATGCTCTACCGGCATAATGGAGCAATTCGTCTGACCATCCAGACGTGTGTATAAATCTTCGGAAGGCGTCTCAGGGAACTATCTATTTGGAACAGTAACAGCCCATCAGTCTACCCAACAATTCGTTGGCTGTTCGTCGCGGTGTTTCACCCTTTGTCCCACGCAAGAAAAGTTAGCAAAGGTAGTGACCACCCTGCTGAGCGTGTCGCGCGTTCAGTTTTCCCTCAATAAAAGATCTTCTCGGCCAGCTGGTCGAGAAACGTCGCGAACCGTCTGCCGGTCCAGCGCCGGTGTCCATCGGCGAGCTCACGGCAACACGCGTGTTCGCGCTGGAACGCCGGCGTCAGCGACTCGAGCGGCTCCAGCGCCGCCACCCCCAGCGCGCCGAAGGCCGCCGGCACATCCCCGGCGGGCCCCGCGTACGACCAGGCCGCCAGCACCGGCCCGGCGTCGTCGCCGACGGCGAGCACCCGGGCGGTCAGGCCAAGGGCGATGAGCCGCAGCAGCGGCGAGCGATCGCCGAAGCGGACCAGCCGGGCCAGCCAGCGTCCGGCGGCATCCGTGTCCGCCATGCCCCGTTCGCCGACGGCGGGCAGGCCGGCCCAGACGCCCGCGGCGGCCAGGGGAAACACCGGCAGGTCGCCGGCCGGCGCCAGCGCCTCGATGCGTTCCCCCGTGGCGCGGTTGCGGCGGCCCGCTTCGTGTTCCAGGCGAGCCCGCCAGTAGAGGCAGAAGCAGAGGTTCGCCTGTTGCTCCTGCTCGGAGGCGAACCCCCCCGCCGTCTCGCTCCGGCCCAGGAGCTCCATCGCCTCTTCGAGCCAGACGCTGTCGCCCGGTCGGAAGGTTTGGCGCGCCCGGCGGTGGCGCGCCACGAGGGCGCCGGCCACGTAGTTCTGGTTGCGCGGCTCACCGAGCTCGGCACCGGCGCTTCGCAGGAGCGGCTCGCCCCGGTCCGGCCGCCCCTGCAACACGTGGAGTTGGCCCAGCGAGCTCGTCAGGCGGGCGCGCTGGACACGGGCGGTCCAGCCACGGTGGCGGCGGAGCAGCCGCAGCCCCCGGTGCAGCCACTTGGCGGCGTCGCGCCAGCGGTGCAGGTCGGTGTCCAGTACGCCGAGGTTGTTGCAGAGCTCGGTGAGGTCGGTCACGTCGAGGTGCTCCCCGGCCAGGCCCGCTTCCGCCATATCCAGGGCGGCCGCCATGGCCGCACGCGCGCCGGACAGATCCCCGGTGCGGCTGCGGACGGCGCCCAGGGCCCGCAACACCAGAAAACGGTGCCGGAGGGGCGCCTCCGCCGGATCGAGGGCCTGCAGTACCGCCTCCAGGCCGTCCGTGTCCCGGGAATGCTCCAGCCCGTGGATGAGCGCCGGCAGGTTCCAGCCGCTGTCGGGAAGCGGCGTCCCGCCCGCGTCCGGCTCGGCGGCCAGCCATTCCGCCACCGGCATGCCGGCGGCGAGACGGCGGCACGAAGCACCCGCCCCGCCGTCGGCCGCGGCGCCGCCCACCACGTCCGCCCCGGCGCCGTCCATCTCCTCGCGCCGCAGCGCCGTCAGTTTCTCCTCCGTCCGCTCCACCGGCCGGAGGGCGCCCGCGCCGTCCACGTCGCCGATGGCGGCGGGAAGCCGCTCCCCGCGCCGACCCCGAGCCAGCGCATGGACCGCCCGGGCGAAGGCGGCCGAGGCGCTCCGCCCCCGCAGCGGCCGCGAAACGGGCAGGCCGTCGGGCGTCACGATGCGCAGACGGTAGTCGAGGGGACGGAAGCTCGCGCCGGCGCCAAAAACGCCCGGCAGGGCGGCCACGGCGGCGCGGCCCGCATCGACGAAACCGGTTCGGGTGTCGCCGCCGAGCGCTGCCGGCCAGCGCCCGTCGGGCGGTCCGGCGGGGCGGTCCACCAGCAGCCAGGCGGCGACCGCGTCTCCGATGGCGTCGTCCCAGAACAGCACCGGGACCGCCACTCCCCCGCCCGGCGGCGCCCAGCCGCGACGGCGGGCTTCGATTTGCACCGCCGCCTCCTCCAGCTGGCGCTCACGGCGGGCCGGCCGGCCGCCCGCGGCGAGGTGCCGTCGCAGCAGCCCGGCCTGGCCGAGCTCCGCCGCCAGGGGGCACGGATCGAAGTCGTTCATGGGACCGCCTCCGCATCGAGCGCATCCACTTGCACAAACCAGCATTTCCGTCCCAGGCGGAGGCAGAGCCAGCAGGGCGAGCCCTCGGGCGGCAGCTCCACCCGCATCGGCCGCCCGGCGGGCACATCGTACGGCGCGCCGTCCACCCGGAGTTCGTCCAGCTTGACCCCGGAAGCCAGGTCCACCTCGAGCACCCAGCGCTGCCCCAGCCGGCAGACGGCCACCGTGCAACGGCCGCCGTCCAGGTCCGCCTGGTCCGGCACATCCTCCCAGGTGGGGCAGAAGGTGCCGGCAGCGAGGGGAATCGCGGCCACAGCCGGAGCCGCCGCCGGGCGGAGCAGCCGCACCATGCGGCCCTGCCGCCACCATCTCGCCAGCCGGGCGCCCGCCCGCTCCAGATACCTCCACTCCCGGCCCAGATCGGCGACTTCATCGAGATAGGCGGGCGTCGGCGCCTGCAGGCCCTGACAATCGGCCGACCAGGGTGGCGGCGTTTCCAGATTCAGCTTCGACGTATCAGCGAGCAGGCCCGGCAGCTCCGCGGGAAGTTCGATCCGGCCGTGCTCGCGGGTCAGCGCCGCCAGCGGGATCTCCCGCGCGGCGGGCAGCACCACCCGGCCGGCGAAACCGGGCGGCCCCTCCGAGCGGAGGATAAAATCCCAAAACGTGGCCAGCGCCGTTCCCGGCAGCACCGGCGCCGCCACCGCCAGTCCCGCCTCCGTGCGGACGATCACCAGGCAGGCCAGCGACGGCGCCCGACCCCGCCAGCGGCTGCCGTCGGGCAGTCGGAAATCGTCGGCGACTCCCCACAGGGAACCTGCGCGAATGCGGCTTGAGACGGCTCGCGGTGTCGGATCGGGCATATCAGCGCTCCTGCGGGGTTTGGATCCCGCTCAAAGGAAGTATGGGGGAATCCTCAGGTTCATCCGGCAGCGCGAGGCGGATCCGGCGCAGAACGGCCGCCGGAAGGTTCGGATCGCGGGTGCGCCATTTCGCCTGGAGTTCCTTCAATCGCTTGAATTCGCCGGCATAAAACGACGCCCGGCTGACCCCCCGCTCGCGGAACCAGCCGGGCGGCGGCGCCTGATTGTGGCGGATCCGGTACGCAAGGAAAGCTTCCTGATGCGCGGAGAGCTCCGCGCAGGCCGCCGGCGCCAACTCCTCGAGCTCCGCGGCCGCGAGCGTCGTGTCGGCGGGCGAGGGTGCGTCGGCGGCAGGGTCCAGGCAGTCGGGCGACGGGACCTCCTGCAGCCGGTAGACGTATTCGTAGTGAACCAGGTCGGCCGCGTCGGCCACGAAGCGGAGCACCTGGTCCAGCCCCAGGGCGGCATCGGCCGCGGCGTAGAGAAAATCCACCATCTCGGCCAGCGTCTCGGCGTGGATGATCACCGGCAACTGACTGGATGTCGTGTCACCCCGGACGGGGCGCCAGCGGGGATGGATCTGCCGCCAGGCATCCACCCACTTGGGCAACCGCCGTTCGAACTCGGTCGGGGACAGCGTGCGGGCGTCGGCGGGGCCGAAGACATCGAGCGCGCCGGGCCGGGCCGGAAACCGACGCTCCAGGAGTCGTTGGAGGGACCGGCGCTTGTTGGCCAGGATGCTGCGCGGCCGCCCCAGGACGTGGCGCCGGAACATGGTGTGCAGAAGCCGCTCGGCGGCCGGGGAGTCCGCGGCGATCGTCACCACGTAGCGCATGGCGGCGCCGTCTTCGGCGAGCAGCTCGGCGAGGAAATCGGCGGCCAGATCCTCGACGCCATCGGGACCCGCCGGACTGCGACGGGCGTAACGGCGCGCCCAGGCCCGCAACCGGCGCAGGAGACGTGCCAGACCGCGTCCCTCGGGATCGCGTCCGGCGACGTGATCCTGAAGCAGCGGCAACAGGTCGAACCCCGAAGAATCGACGGCCATGTTTTAACCGTTCCGTGAATGCGTCCATTGTAGCCACAGCTGCCGCCCGGGCCAAGTGATTATTGCATCCCGCGCATCCGCTGGCTCGCGGTGACGTCTGCCGCAGCTTGAATCCGGCAGAC
>JAAYUB010000069.1 GCA_012517875.1 Acidobacteriota bacterium
CGGCGTGCCGGCGAACACCACCTCGCCGCCGTGAATGCCGGCGCCGGGGCCGAAGTCGATGACGTGGTCGGCGGCGGTGATGGTCTCCCGGTCGTGCTCCACCACCACCACCGTGTTGCCCAAGTCGCGGAGGTGTTTCAGCGTGCTGATGAGCCGGACGTTGTCGCGCTGGTGCAGACCGATGCTCGGCTCATCGAGGATGTAGGTCACGCCCGTGAGCTCCGTGCCCACCTGGGAGGCCAGGCGGATGCGCTGGGCCTCGCCGCCGGACAGCGACGGCCCGGCCCGTTCCAGCGTCAGGTAGTCGAGGCCGACATCCACCAGGAAGCGGAGCCGCTGAGCGATTTCCCGGACCAGCTCGTGGGCGATCTGGCGGCGGCTGCCGGCCAGCGGCAGCCCGTCGATGACCTCCCGGAGACGCCCCACCGGCAGGCGGCCCATGTCGATGATGCTTTGGCCGTCGATCCGTACCCAGCGGGCCTCGCGGCGCAGGCGCTCGCCGCCGCAGTCGGGGCAGACCGTGTCGGAGAAGTACTTCATGTAGTAACTGCGGGCCTCGTCGGAGCGCGTCTCGCGCAGCCGCCGCGCCAGCGTGTTCAGGATCCCCTCCACCTGCGACTGCCAGCGGTACTCGCTGGCCTTTCCCTTGAGGTGAAACTCGATCCGCTCGCCGCTGGAGCCGTGCAGCAGGATGTGGAGCTTGTCGGGGGGCAGCTGGTCCAGGGGCCGGTCCATGGGGATGTCGTAATGGCGGCAGATGGTCTCGATGGTGCGCCAGGTCCAGCCGGCGCGGCTGCGCATCGCCCCGGCCCACGGCGCGATGGCGCCGTCGGCCAGCGACAGCGAGCGGTCGGGAATCACCTTGGCCGGATCCATCTCCAGCCGGGTACCCAGGCCGTTGCAGGCCTTGCACATCCCCTGGGGACCGTTGAATGAGAAGAGCTGCGGGCTGAGCTCCGGATAGGAGATCCCGCAGTACTGGCAGGCATTCTGTTCGCTGTAGACCCGCTCCGTCCCGTCGCCCAGCGCGGCGATGAGCACGCCGCCACCCACCCGAAGCGCCGTCTCCACCGAATCGGACAGGCGCCCGCCGAGCTCCGGGCCGGCCACCAGACGGTCCACCACCACCTCGACGGTGTGCGTCCGCTTCTTGTCCAGGGCGGGCGGGTCCTCGAGCAGCCGCATCTCCCCGTCCACACGCGCCCGCAGGAAGCCGTCCCGCCGCAGGCTCTCGAACACCTCGCGGTGCTCCCCCTTGCGGCCGCGGACCAACGGGGCCAGCAGCACCAGCTTCGTTCCGGGCGGCAGCGCCTTCAGGTCGTCGATGATCTGCTGGGCGCTCTGTTCGGCGACCGGCCGGCCACAGCCGTAGCAATGCTGGGTCCCGACCCGCGCAAAGAGCACGCGCAGGTAGTCGTGGATCTCGGTGATGGTCCCGACGGTGGACCGCGGATTGGACCCCGCCGACCGCTGGTCGATGGCGATGGTGGGGGTCAGGCCGTGGATGGATTCGTAGCGCGGCTTCTCCATCTGGCCGAGGAACTGGCGGGCGTAGCTCGAGAGCGACTCGACATAGCGCCGCTGCCCCTCGGCGAACAGGGTATCGAAGGCGAGGCTCGATTTGCCCGAACCGCTGACGCCGGTGAACACCACCAGCCGTTTCTTGGGAATTTCCACCCGGATGTGTTTGAGGTTGTGCTCGGCGGCGCCCGCAATGATGATCCGGTCGAGCTCGCGGGTCATTTGTGGAAGAAGTTGTCGAGTTCCAGAATCCGGTAGCGCCGCGTCTGGCGGGGGAGCTGCACCTCGACGGTGCGGCCTTTGCGCTTGTTCAGCAGCCCCATGGCCAGGGGCGCGGTCACGGAGAGCACCTCGTGCCCCTCGAGCTGGTCCAGCTCGCCGAGGATGGTGAACGTCTGCTGCTGGCCGGACTCCACGTCCTGGATCACAAGCTGCTTGCCGATGGTGACCACGTCAGGCGGGGTCTGGATCTCCTCGATGAGCTGCGCGTCGCCTAGCCAGCCGCGGATCTTCATCTCCTCGTTGGCCAGCATGTCCTTTTTCTCTTTCGCCGCGTCGTACTCGGCGTTCTCGCTGAAGTCGCCGTAGGAGGCCGCTTGCTGCAGCTCCTTGGCGACGTTGTACTTCTCCTTCTGGATCTCCTCCAGGCGCTTGCTCAGGCGGTCCAAAGTGGAACGAATCATGTACATGGGCATAGGGCCATTCCTCTGTTGGGGTCCGGTCAATGTACTGGAATTTGCCGCCGGTGTCAATCCCTTGCCCGGACGGCCTTAGTCCGGCAGCACCCGATAGGTGAAGCCCTTCAGGTACTGGGTTTCAGGCATCTGGAGAAAATACGGGTGGTCGGCCGCCTGGACGGTTTCGGCGGCTACCAGGAGGCGCTTGCCGGTCTCACCGGCGGCGATCCGCGCGGCCTCCCGCAGCAGTTCCGGTCCGACGTGGTAGGCGCAGCTGGAGACGTGGAGCAGACCGCCGGGACGCAGCATCCGGAGGCAGGGCCGAATGAGGTCCATGAGTAGACCGCGCCCTTTGTTCTGCTGATTCTTGTACTTGATCAGGGCCGGCGGATCCAGGCTGATGGCGTCGAAAACGCGGCCGGCGGCGGCCGCCTCGGGAAGCCACGCGAACAGGTCGGCGGTCACGGTCTCGAACCGCGCGGTGACCTCGTTGAGCTCGGCATTGGCCGCGGCCAGGGCCAGCGCGGCCTCGTCCTTGTCCACGGCGGTGACCGCCGCACCCATCCGGGCCGCGTACAGGCCGAATCCGCCGGTGTAGGAGAAGGCGTCCAGCACCCGGTCGCCGGGCCGCAGCAGCGAGGCGAAGTGCCGCCGCGCGTCGCGCTGGTCGGAGAAGAAGCCGGTTTTCTGCCCACCGGGGATGTCCACCCAGAAGTGGATGCCGTGCTCCGCGATCCGGACCCGCGGCGGCGTCACGCCCGCCAGCTGGCCGGTCCGGAACGCCAGGCCCTCCTCCTGGCGGGCGGGCACGTCGCTGCGTTCATAGATCGACGCCGGCCGCCGCAGTTTCTGCAGCAGTTCCACGATGAGGGGCTGGATGCGGTCCATGCCGGTGGTGCGGCACTGGATGACCAGGTGGTCGGCGAAATCGTCCACCACCAGGCCGGGCAGATAGTCGCCCTCGGAGTAGACCAGCCGCAGGCCGTTGCTGTGCGCCCGCAGGGGCTCGCGCAGGGCCAGCGCCTGCTGAAGCCGCCGCCGCCAGAACGCGGCGTCGGGCTCGATGCGCTTGTGGTGGAACAGCCGGACCGTGACGCGGGCGGTGGGGTGGTAAAATCCGGTCCCGAGAATCTCGCCGCGCGGCGAACGGACCTCCACCGGTTCGCCCGGACCGAGACCGGCGGGTTGGTCCCGCACCTCGTCGGCGAACACCCAGAGGTAAAAATTGCGGATCTTCTTGACCGCCTCGTCCCTGACGACCACCCGTTCCATGCGTCTTCACCCCTTGCCCGTCCGAATCCCACGCGGCCGCCGGCTCACTTACAGGTTTCTGGCGTTGTTCTTCGCCTTCTCCTTGTCCTTCTCGATCTCCTTCTCTTTCTCCTTTGCCTGGAGCAGCGGGGCGGCCGCCGGTGGCGTCGCTTTCTTGTCGAGGTTCTTCATGATGATGTTGCCGTCGAACGAGGCGCCTTCGTTGACGATGAACGCGGCGCAGGTGATGTTGCCCGTGACCATCGCCGAGGGTTTCAGGATCACCCGCTGAGCGGCCGACACGTTGCCGTTGACCCGGCCCAGCACGATGACCGTGTCGCCGTGCACCTCGGCTGTGACTTGTCCGCCGGCGCCGATGGTCAGAGTCTGGCTGACGTTGACCTTGCCCTCCACTTTCCCTTCGATGAGCAGATCCTCGTCGCCGGTGATCTCCCCGCTGATTTTCACGTTCTTGCCGATCAGTGAGACGCCCGAACGGACGGATGCGGCATCGGAACCATCGCCACGGGCGCGGGCCGGAGCGGCCGGGGGACCTTCGTTCGACTGGTCTTTCTTGAACAACGGCATCGGTGTTACCTCTCCGCAGATGTGGTGCGTCTTCATTTTAATGGTTGGCCCGCCGAATGTAAACGACTTGGGTGCGGATCGGCCCGATTCGTGCATCAGCACCGGCCGCGTCCGATTGACAATTCTGCTAACATCGTCTCCCAGCTCGTGTTAATATATTTTCCGTACATATCTTCGCAATACGCGCAACTGGCTCCGCCGCTCACGTTCTGAAACGTGGTCCAAGCGTTGCTGCATCGAGTGGATCAACGCAACGCCCAGATGGAGTTGGATTTATGAACGCCACCCCCGATCCTTCATGCATTCAGCGTCCGCCGGTTACCGGCCGGAAGGTTCTCCTGGGCGCGGCGGCGGCATACGCCATCGCCATGATCGTGCTGGTTGCCATCCATCCGTCCACCGATGGTTTGGCGGAGGCTTTCATCAATGTCTTGGAGATCATCGTCAGCGTTTTCGCCGGCTGGTGCTGCTTTTATTACGCCGCCCAGCAGCGGTCGGACATCATCCCGGACCGGTTGGCCTGGCGGCTGATCGGCGCGGGCTGTCTCGCCTGGGCCGCCGGCCAGACGCTCTGGACGCTGTTCGAGGTCGGACTGGGGCAGAAGGTCCCCTACCCCGGCTGGCCGGACCTGTTCTTCCTGGCTTCCTACCCCCTGGCGCTGACCGGCATCACCCGCCTGCTCAGCCGCAAGGACATCTTCCGGCAACTCCGGCTGGTGGTGGACAGCATCATCGCCGCGAGCAGCGTCGGGATCCTGAGCTGGTATTTTGTGATCCGCCCGCTGTGGAACCAGGATGTGTCCATCCTGGAGCGTCTTCTCGGCGGGATCTACCCGTTCGGTGACCTGGCCATCATCTTCTGCGCGTCGTTTTTGTTCCACGAAGCCAAAGTGAACCGCCCGCTCCGCCTTTCCACGGGCATGCTCGCCGGCGGTTTCATCCTGATCGCCCTGGCCGATACCGCCTTCCTCCATGCGACCTTGGGTGACACCTACCGAACCGGAACCTGGACTGACGCCGCCTGGAGCTTCGGCTGGGCGCTCATCGGCTTCGCCGCCTTGTACCGATTGTGGTATCCCGTCGGCGAGGGCATCCAGCTCGGCGAACAGGTCGCCCTGAACTGGCTCGGCACGGTGGGCCGGGCGTTCTTCCGCGTGTTCGCCCCTTACCTGGCGGCGGTGGTGGCCCTTGGCCTGGTGCTGACCGCCGAGCTCCACGGCGGTGCCATCAGCACCACCATCCTGGTGCTGGGCCTGATTCTGACTCTGCTGATCATCGCCCGTCAAATCCTGTCCATGCTGGAGATCCACCATCTCAACACCCAACTCCGCGGGCTGAACGACGAATTGAAACGGCACCTGGTGGTGCGAACCACCCAGATGGAGTCAATGAGCGCTGAAATGACCGCGCACCGTCGCGCGGAGGCGGAACTGACGCTGCACCAGGAGCAGTTGTCGGAACAGGTGCGGGCCCGGACAGCCTAGCTGGAATCGGCCAATCTCAGGATCCGCACGCTCATCGACACCATCCCGCACGGCATCCAGGAGATGGACTGCAATGGGGTCATCACCTACTGCAACCCCAATCACGCCAAGATTTTCGGATACTCCCCGGAGGAGATGGTGGGCCGGTCCATGCTGGACCTGATTGCCCACGACGCCGACCGGGAACGCACCCGCCGGCTGCTGGCCGAGCTGGTGCGCGACCGGCCGACCCCATGGACGCTTGAGACTCAGAACCGAACGAAAGACGGACGGGTGATCTGGCTGCGCATCGACTGGAATTACCGCCTCAACGAGTCGGGCGAGGTCGTCGGGTTCGTGTCCGTGCTCACCGACGTCACCGCTCGCAAGCGGGCCGAAGCGGAGCGCCAGGCCATCGAGGCGCAGATCCAGCAATCGCAGAAGCTGGAGAGCCTCGGCGTTCTGGCCGGCGGGATCGCCCACGACTTCAACAACCTGCTCATGGTGGTGCTCGGCCACGCCGAGATGATTCTGACCGACCACACCTTAAGTGAGCAGGTCCGCGGCAACCTGGCCGATATTGAGAAGGCCGCTCAGCGGGCCTCCGAGCTGTGCCGCCAGCTGCTGGCCTATTCCGGCCGCGGCCGGTTCGTCATCAAGCCGGTGGACCTCAACGCCTTGATCCAGGAGCTCGGCCGGCTGTTGGAGGTGTCCATCGGCAAGAACGCCCAGGTGGAGTACCGCCTCGCCGAACAGATCCTGCCGGTGCTGGCCGACGCCACGCAGCTCCGCCAGGTGGTGCTCAACCTCCTGACCAACGCCGCCGAAGCCATGCCGGCGTCGGACGGCCGGATCACGGTGACCACCGCTTGCCGTCACGTCGAGGAAGCGGAACTCGAGGGCATGGTGCTGGGGCAGGCGCTGGAGGCGGGCACCTACATTTCGCTCGAGGTGGCGGACACCGGTTGCGGCATGGATCCGGACACCGTCGCTCGGATGTTCGATCCCTTCTTCACCACCAAATTCACGGGCCGCGGACTGGGCCTGGCGGCCGTGATGGGCATCGTCCGCAGTCATAACGGCGCCATCGCCTGCCGGAGCCGCCGGGGCGCCGGCACCACAATCGAGGTGCTGCTCCCCGCGCTGACGGGACCATATAGCAGTCTCTCCGACACCGGGCCGTTGGGTGTTCGCACGTGGCACGGGCAGGGGCTGGTGCTGCTGGCGGACGATGATCCGCAGGTTCGAACCGTCTCGCGCCAGATGCTCGAGAAACTCGGATTGCAGGTAATCGCGGCTGCCGACGGCGTGGGGGCGGTGGAGCTGTTCCGCGCCCGGTCGGGCGAGTTTGCCTGCGTCCTGCTGGACTTGATGATGCCCCGGCTCAGCGTGGAAGAGGTGCTGGAGACGATCCGCCAGATCGCGCCGGCCGTGCCCGTGGTCCTGATGTCCGGTTACAGTGACGAAGAAACCGCCCGGCGCTTCGTCGGGCACAACCGGCTGTGGTTCCTGCAGAAACCTTTTAAAATCAAAAACATTTCCAACATCTTCCGCGAGTTCATGCCGGAGGCAACTTCGCCAAACGCCGCCTCCTGAGTCCGTAAAGTCGCTGTTAATGTCAAGCCGCGTCGGGGCACTGCCCCGCCCGAGAAGCACCTGCATCGGTTGTGCTAAAATTGACTCAAACACGATCCATGCATCACGACCATTTTGTCTGATTGGAGGGGTCATGCCGATCAACAAAAAAGTGCGGGATCTACTGGATTCGGCTGGCTGCGGGTACGAGGTGCACGCCCATCCCGAGGCGTTCACCGCCCAGGGTCTGGCGGCGGTGGAGCACACCCCGGGACACGAGATTGTCAAGGTGGTCATCCTGAAGGGGCACGAGAACTATTACATGGCGGCACTGCCGGCGCCGTGCAAGGTGGACCTGACCCGCTTTGCCGCGCTGGTGGGAGTGCCTTCAGTTCGCCTGGCCACGGAGGAAGAGTTCAAGGATCTATTTCCGGGGTGCGAGACGGGCGCCATGCCACCGTTCGGTAGCGTGTTCGGCCTGCCGGTGTTTTTGGAGGAGAGCCTCACCGCTGACGAATTCATCACCTTCAACGCCTGTACCCATCGGGAATCGATCAAGCTGCTGCTCGCCGATTATTTGAAACTGGCCAAGCCCAATCTCGCCACTTTCTCAACCCCAGCCGGCTAGCGGTCTGTTCGGAATCGGAATCGTGATCGAGGCTCGCGACGCTAGGCGGGCTGCTCGTAACCAGCCTCTCTGATATTACCCCGCGAGTGAACGGTGTGGGTTGTGAGTCAAGGGTCTGGAATACCCCCCTTTTCTGGACAATTCAAATAGTCAGCCGAAATGGGAGATCGTTGAGGGTGCTCAGTCCCCTCAACGATCATCCCTCTTCTATCGCTTTATCTCTTTCTCCAGCACAAGCTCATTGACCACCTCAAAGGCCATGCCGCGGGAGCGAGCCATCAACTCGGCCTGGGTGCGCTCCAGGCTCGTGGCCACAACGCCTTTGAGGATCACCCGGCCGTTGAACACGATGATGTGGATGGGCGGCAGGGCGCTGTTGGCGTAGCGCTGGAACAGGGAGCTGCCGTAGATGGACCGGGCGATGGTGGCGCGCAGGTGGTCGTCGAAGCTGGAGACGGGCAGCACCTGGATTTGGTTGTCCAATGCCTTGACACCAGGCACGTCGGCGACCCGGCGGCCGTAGTCATCTTTGCGCCACGGTTCGCGGGCCCAGCCCGTGAGCGTCACCTGTCCGTCCACCACGCGGCCGTCCACCCAGTCGAAGATGTCGAACAGGGCGTAGGAGCGGATGGATTGGCCGATGTCGGCGGCGATGGCCTGGTCGGACCGCGGCTCTGATTCGATGACCAGGTTGTTGTCCAGCCGGACCACGGAGTCGACACCATGGACGGCTTCGGCGGCTTTCAGCTTGTCGGCCAGGCTGTCGACCTTGCCCGTGAACGTCACCACGCCGTCGGTGACGGACACGACAAAGTTCCCCTCCTTGAGCAGTCCTTCGTTGATCAGCCGGGTCTCGATGATGGTCCGGATGGTGGCGTCGGGGAGCGCCGCCTGGCGCGCCTGCGCCTGCAGCGGCACCGCCAGGGCAAACAATAGGACCAGGGTTAGGCCGATCAGCCCGATGAACTGGGTTTTCAGATTGTTGGTTTTCATGTGCGTCCCTCCTGGTGCAATCCGGCGCGGGTGCCGTCCCCGCGCCGTCATCCGTTAAGATGCAGGGAGTGCGCACAAAGTTCAGCGGGGACCAGCACCACTGCCGCCCCGATGGGGCTTGGATCGGTGGAGGAGGTGGATGTTATCAGGTGTTTCCGCTCACCCGGGGCGCAGCCCCTGGAAGGCTGGGCATCCTTACACATCAACCATTTTTGCCTTGAGCCCCATCGAGGCGGCATGACAACCACGCGACACGCCGCGGACGCGCCGATCAGCTCTCCGCCAGCACTGACCGTATGAACGCGGCCGGCAGGGTGCCCTCGCGCAGAATCGTCGGCGGGTTCACAACAAACGAGACGATGGTGGAAGGCGTTGACTCGGGCAGGAGGCCTCCGTCCACGACGCACTCCACCCGGCCGTCGAACGCTGCGGCGATGGCCGCCGGCTCATTGAGAGGCGCCGCGCCGGTGACGTTCACGCTGGTGGAGGCGAGCGGGCCGCCGGCCATTTCGATGAGCCGGGCCAGCACCTGGAAACCCGGCTGGCGGACCGCCACGGAAGTCTCGCCGCCGGTGAGCGCCTCGTGGAATACGCCAGGCGCCGGCAGCACCAGGGTCAGCGGTCCCGGCCAGAAGCGTTCCATAAGCCGTCGGGCCGCCGGTGGAATGGCGATTCCCGCCGCCGCCAGGTGGTCGGGCCCGGAGATGAGGACGACCATCGGTTTCGGCTCCCCCCGCTCCTTGAGCGCCTGGAGTCGGGCCAGCGTCACCGGATGGTCCGCCCGGCAGTGGAAGCCGTAGATGGTGTCCGTGGGCAGAACGCAAATTTCGCCCCGTTCCAGGCGGCGAGCAACGGCGCGCAGCGTCGAGCGGTCAGGCCGGGCCAGGTCGATTTGGATCAGTTGGGTGTCCATCTTAAGTTCACAGGTTCGTCGGTTCCAGGTTCACAAGTTCCTCACCATCGATACGGTTGATAGTTGATGTTTGATGGTCCGTCCTCGTAATCGTCATCGTAATCGAGGCTCGAGGCTCGATGCTCGTTCCCGTAATGCGGACATCGGAATTCGGACTTCGGATTTTGGAGTTCGGGATTCGCTCCCAATCCTCAACAATCAACGATCAACCATCAATATTCTTCGTGCCCTTTGCACCTCTGTGGTGAATCTCCGGTCTATCCGCCACACCGGAACGCGTCGCCGCCGGCCACCTCGAGCGCGTGGGGCAGCACGGCGGCCAACGCCTCCAGTCCCTCGGTGACGCCCTTGACGCTGCCGGGCAGATTCACGATGAGCACGCCGCCGGCCAGACCCGCCACCCCGCGGGTGAGCACCGCGCGCGGGTTGCGCCGGGCGCCTTCGGCGCGCAGCAGTTCGGGGATGCCGGGCACCTCGCGGTCGATCACCGCGCGTGTCGCCTCGGGGGTCACGTCGCGCGGCGCCAGGCCGGTGCCGCCGGTGGTGACCACCAACCGCACGCCGCCCCGGCCACAGAGTTCCCGCAGCACGGCGGCGATCGCCTCCCGCTCATCGGGCACCACGCGGATTTCGTCGCAGGCGAAACCCTGGCTCCGCAGGAGATCCCGGGCCCGCGGGCCGGACAGATCCTCCCGCTCGCCGCGGGTGCAGGAATCGCTCACGGTGACGATGACGGCGCGGACGGATTCAGGCGCCATGATACCCCTCGCCATCGATCCAGGCCGAGCCGTCGGCATAATGCTCTTTTTTCCAGATGGGGATCCGCTCCTTGAGCGTGTCGATGAGGTGGCGGGCGGCATCGAACGCCTCGACCCGGTGCGCCGCCGCCACTCCGATGAACACGGCGGCCTCGCCCACGGCCAGCCGCCCGAGGCGGTGGACCAGCACCACGCCTTCCAGGCGGAAGCGCGCCGCGGCCTCCGCGGCCAGCTCCACCAGCAGCGGCTGGGCCATCTCCGGATAGGCTTCATACTCCATGGCGGTCACGACCCGGCCGCGGTTCTGGTCGCGCACCCTGCCGACGAAAGTCACCACGGCGCCGGCGCCCGGCGAGCCGAGCGCCGCCGTTGCCGCCGCCACGTCAATGGGCTCCCGCACAAGGTTGGTAGTAATCTGCGCCATCCGGTTCTCCCCGCTCACTAGCCGCCGCCCACGGGGGGGAAGAAGGCGATTTCGTCGCCGTCGGCCACCGGGGTGGCCGGGTGGGCGTAGTGGAGGTTCACCGCCAGGAGCAGCCGCGGCGCCGCCTCGCGGAATGCCGGGAAGCGCGACTCGAGGAATCGAACCACGTCGCCAGCGGTGCGGATGTCGTCGCCGAACCGCTCCCGCAGGACCGCCGTGCCCAGGGCTTCCCGGATGCCGGCGAAAAACTTCAGGGTGAGGGTCTTCGTTGCCATCGGGCCCATTTCAGCACAAGTCGCGGCGGAATGCCAGAGGAGTGAACATCGAACAGTGAACGGTGAACCGTGAGGAGATAGGTGTCAGGAACGGTTGATGGTTGATGGTTGATGGTTGATGGTCGTGTTTGAAATTCGTAATCGTAATCGCGCTCGTCATCGAGACTCGAGGCCAGGGGATCGAGGCTCGAGGGTAGAGGCTCGTTCCCGATCATCGGACCGCGGACTTCGGAAATCGGACTTCGAACATCCTGCGCCGCTGTTCGGTTCTCGCGTCTCCTCTTCCGTCTACCCTCTCCCGATTCACCCATTCACCTATGCTCATCCCCTATCTCCCATCTCCCATCTCCTATATCCTAATCTCCTCACTGTTCACCAATCACTGTTCACCGTTCCCTAAAAAACATCCGGCCGGGGCGAACCCCGGCCGGTGTTTGAAACGATAACCGACGCAGAGTCTACTTCTGCTGGGTGCCCTTTTCGGCGCGGCCGGCGGCGACCGCCTGGGCGGCCGCGAGCCGGGCGATGGGCACGCGGTAGGGGGAGCAGCTCACGTAGTCGAGCCCGATCATGTGGCAGAACTCCACCGACGACGGCTCGCCGCCGTGCTCGCCGCAGATGCCCACCTTCAGCTTCGGGCGCGTGGCGCGCCCCTGCTCCACCGCCATCTTCAGCAACAGGCCCACGCCGTCTCGGTCGATGGCCTGGAACGGGTCCTTCTCCAGAATGCCCTGCTCCAGGTAGGCCCGGATGAACCGGCCGGCGTCGTCGCGGGAGTAGCCGAAGGTGGTCTGAGTCAGGTCGTTCGTGCCGAAGGAGAAGAACTCGGCCACGCCGGCGATCGCCCCCGCGGTGAGCGCCGCGCGCGGGATCTCGATCATGGTGCCCACCATGTACGGCACCTCGATCCCCTGCTCCTGGAACACCTGCTTGGCCTCGTCGACGACGAGGGCGCGCTGGTGTTCGAGTTCGGCCACCTTGCCCACCAGCGGAATCATGATCTCGGGGAATACGTTCACCCCTTCCTTCTTGACGATGCAGGCGGCTTCGAGGATCGCCCGGGCCTGCATCCGGGTGATCTCCGGATAGGTGATGCCCAAGCGGCAGCCGCGGTGACCCAACATGGGATTGAGCTCGTGCAGCTCCTCGACCCGCGCCAGGAGCGTCTCCTTCTCGCGGATCTTGGCGGCGGGCTCGCGCCGCTCCTTCATCAGGGCGATCTCCACCATCAGCTCCTCGCGCTTGGGCAGGAATTCGGGGAGCGGCGGATCCAGCGTGCGGATGGTCACCGGCAGACCGTCCATCACCCGGAAGATGCCGACGAAGTCCTCGCGCTGCATGGGCAGCAGCTTCTGGAGCGCCGCCTGGCGCAGCTCCACCGTCTGGGCCAGAATCATCGCCTGCATGTGGGGCAGCCGGTCGGGGGCGAAGAACATGTGCTCGGTCCGGCACAGGCCGATCCCCTCGGCGCCGAACTCGCGGGCCACCTTGGCGTCGCGCGGAATGTCGGCGTTGGTGCGCACCTTCAGGGTGCGGATGGTGTCGGCCAGGGCCATGAACCGGCCGAAGAAGCCGCTGCGGAGGTCGGGGTTGCTGGTCTTGAGCGCGCCCTGGTAGACCTCGCCCTTGGAGCCGTCCAGCGAAATGAAGTCTCCCTTTTTCAGCACAGGCCGCCGGGGAACTCCACCGTCTGCGCCTCTTCGTTGATCTTGATGTCGGCGCTGCCGGCCACGCACGGCGTGCCCATGCCGCGGGCCACCACGGCCGCATGGGAGGTCATGCCGCCGCGGGCGGTGAGGATGCCCTGGGAGACTTCCATGCCATGGATGTCGTCGGGCGTCGTCTCGATGCGCACCAGGATGACCTTCTCCTTCCCCTCGGCCATCGTGACCGCGTCCTCGGACGAGAAGGCGATCCGGCCCACCGCCGCGCCGGGCGAGGCGGGCAGGCCTTTGGCGATGACCTGAAACGTGTTGCCCGCGTCGAACACCGGGTGCAGCAACTTGTCGAGCTGCTGCGGCTCCACCTTCAGCACCGCTTCCTCGGGGCTGATCAGCCCTTCGTCCACCATCTCGCAGGCGATGCGGATGGCGGCGGCGCCGGTGCGCTTGCCGTTGCGGGTCTGCAGCATGAACAGGACGCCGTTCTCGATGGTGAACTCGTAGTCCTGCATGTCGCGGTAGTGCTTCTCCAGCCGCTCGGAGATGGCCTTGAGCTGGTCATAGATGACCGGCATGGTCTTCTGGAGCTCCTCCAGCTTGAACGGGGTGCGGATACCCGCCACCACGTCCTCGCCCTGGGCGTTGGTCAGAAACTCGCCGTAGAACTCCCGGGCGCCGGTGGCCGGGTTACGGGTGAAGCCCACACCGGATCCGGAGCTCTCGCCCATGTTGCCGAACACCATCGCCTGCACGTTGACCGCAGTGCCCAGGTTGTCGGGGATTTCGTTCATCTGGCGGTACTTGATGGCGCGGGGGTTGTTCCACGATTCGAATACCGCGAAGATGGCCAGCCGGAGCTGCTCGCGGGCGTCCTGCGGGAAGGTTTTCCCGGCACGCTCCAGGACGAACTGCTTGAAGCGGCGGATCATCTCCTGCATGTCATCGGCGGTGAGCTCGGTGTCGAGCTTCACCTTCCGGGTTTCCTTGATGTGGTCGATGATCCGCTCGAAGTCGTGCTTCGGCACGCCCAGGACGACGTCGGAGAACATCTGGATGAACCGGCGGTAGCAGTCGTAGGCGAACCGCGGGTTGCCGGTCTTGACACGCAGCGTCTCGACGGTGTCGTCGTTGAGGCCCAGGTTCAGGATGGTGTCCATCATGCCGGGCATGGAAAACTTGGCGCCCGAGCGTACCGATACAAGCAGCGGTTCCGCGGTGGAGCCCAGCTGCTTGCCCGTGACGGCTTCGAGCCCGGCCAGGGCGGTCATGATCTGGTCCATGAACTCCTTGGGCAGGCTGCGGTTGTTCTGGTAGTAGATGCCGCACGCCGCCGTGGAGATGGTGAAACCGGGCGGCACGGGAAGCCCGGCGTTGGTCATCTCGGCCAGGCCGGCGCCCTTGCCGCCCAGGATGTCCTTCATCTTGCCGTGTCCCTCGGCCTTGCCGCGGCCGAACGAGTACACATACTTGTTGTCTGTCATGCGATCCTCCTCAGATTGCGAAACGATTGAGATAAATTGTTTATCCTGGGCCGCAGTCCCGCCAGCCGGTCCGGCCGCCGCTCCGGCGTCCGCCGGGCGGCAGCGGTCCTGCGCCGCGGGCTGGTCCGAAACCGGGTCCCGCCGGGCACGGCGGGACCGCCGGCGCCTAGTCGTAGTACTCCAGGCCCAGGTGGGTGATCTGCTCCTCGCCCATGAGGTAGCGCATCGTGTTCTTCAACTTCATTTTCTGGATGAACAGATCGTGCTCGGGGTAGAGGCCGCGGAGGTGGTGCGGGCTCTTGAAGAAGAACGAGAGCCACTCCTGGATGCCGTGCATGCCGCAGCGGCCGGCCAGATCCAGCAGCAGGACCAGGTCGAGGACGATGGGCGCGGCCAGGATGCTGTCCCGGCAGAGGAAGTCGATCTTGATCTGCATCGGGTAGCCCATCCAGCCGAAAATATCGATGTTGTCCCACCCTTCCTTGTTGTCGCCGCGCGGCGGGTAGTAGTGGATGCGGACCTTGTGGTACAAGTTGCCGTAGAGCTCGGCGTTGAGGTCCGGGCGCAGGATGTGCTCGAGCACGCCCAGTTTGGAGATCTCCTTCGTCATGAAGGATTCGGGATCATCCAGCACCTCGCCGTCCCGGTTGCCCAGGATGTTGGCGGAGAACCAGCCGGAGACGCCCAGCATGCGGGCCTTGAGGCCGGGGGCGATGATGGTCTTCATCAGCGTCTGGCCGGTCTTGAAGTCCTTGCCGCAGATGGGGGTCTTGTTCGCCTTGGCCATCTCCTCGAGGGCGATGGTGTCGGCGCTCAGGTTGGGCGCGCCGTTGGCGTACGGGATGCCCAGCTTGATGGCCGCGTACGCGTAGATCATGCTCGACGGGATGTCGGGATCGTTGTTCTTGAGGCCGGCCTCGAGCGCCTCGATGGAGGCGTGCACCGGCCCCTCGGGCAGGTAGATCTCGGTGGAGCCGCACCAGATCATGACCAGCCGGTCGCACTTCTGCTCGGCCTTGAAGCGCTGGATGTCCTCGATGACCATCTGGGCCAGATCCCACTTGGTGGCGGCCTTCTTCACGTTGGGGCCGTCCAGCTTCTTGACGTAGCGGCGGTCGAACACCGCCGGCATGGGCCGGATCGCCTCCATCTCCTCCCGGAGCGGCAGGAGGTGGTCGTTGCTGATCACGCCCGCGTGGACCGCCGACTCGTAGGCGGTGTCCTCGAAAATGTCCCAACCGCCGAAGACCAGCTGGTCCAGGCCGGCCAGCGGCAGGAACTCCTTGACCAGCGGGGTGCGCTTCTCGGTGCGCTTGCCCAGGCGGATGGTGTCCATCTGGGTCATGGAACCGAACGGACGCGCCAGTCCCCGCCGGATGCTCATGACCCCGGCGATGAACGTGGTGGACACGGCCCCGAGACCGGGGATCAGGATGCCCACGCGACCTTGCGGCGATGCAATCTTCACACCTTTTTCAATCATGATGACCTCGTCACACTGTTATGGGTTAACGGATTTGGTTTCTTCGAGCACGAACCGGGAAAAATCGCAGAACGAATCGAACAGCTCGCCGATGGACCGCAGCAGCCGGAGCCGGTTGGCCCGGATCGCGGCGTCTCCGTGCATGACCAGCACGCCGTCGAAGAACGCGTCCACGGGCTGGGCGAACTGCTCGATGAGCGCCAGTGCGTCGGCGTACCGGCGGTCGGTGATGGCGGCGCGGACGCGGGGGCCCAGGTCGCCCAGCGTCGCGCCGAGCCGCCGCTCCGCCGCCTCGGCGTACAGCGTCGCGTCCGGCTCGCCCTCGGGCGGCGCGGCCTGTTTGTCCAGGATGTTGCGGATCCGCTTGCCGGCTGTGAAGATGGACGCAAAGGCGGTCACCGTGCGGATCGCCTTGAGCGCCTCGAGACGGCGCCGCCCGTCGGCCGGCCGCCGCACAGCCGCGGCGATCACGGCGTTGATCTCGTCGTAACGGAAGCCAGCCTGCCCGTAAAGGAAGCGCAAGCGCCCCTCCAGCAGCTCCTGCAGCACGGCGGCCGACTCGTCCGCCGGCGCCGTGGCCAGCTCGCCGAGGCCGGCGGTCGCCCGGAGGAACACCTCGGCCAGGTCCACGTCCAAATCCTTCTCCAGCAGGATGCGGTAGATGCCGGTGGCCATGCGGCGCAGCCCGAACGGATCCTTCGAGCCGGTGGGCACGAATCCCAGGCCCAGCATGCCGGCCACCGTGTCGGCCTTGTCCGCGACGGACAGGATCGCGCCGGTGAGGGAGGCGGGGATGGGATCGTCCATGCCCTCCGGCCGGTAGTGCTCGTAGATCGCCTGCCACACTTCCGGGGGGCAGCCCTCCGCGCGGGCGTACAGGCCGCCCATGACGCCCTGCAGCTCGGTGAGCTCCTTAACCATCTCGGTGGCCAGGTCCACCTTGCAAAGCGCCGCCGCCTCGGCCACGGCGTCTCGCGTGGCGGCCGATTCGCCCAGGTGCTCCGCCAGCCAGACAGCCAGGGCCTCGACGCGGTGCGTCTTCGCGCCGTAGCTTCCCAGCGCCTCCTGGAAAAGGATGCCCTCCAGCGACGGCGCCCGCTCGGCCAGCTTCAGTTTGCGGTCGTTATTCCAGAAGAACTCGGCATCCACCAGCCGGGCCTTGAGAACCCGCTCGTGACCGGTCCGGATCAGGCCCTCGCGGTCGGCATCCATGTTGATCACGGCGAGAAAGCGGGGGGCCAGGCTCCCGTTGGGCCGGTTGAGCGAGAAATACTTCTGATGGTGCCGCATTACGGTGACCAGCACCTCGGCCGGGATGGCCAGAAACCGTTCCTCGAAGGCGCCCAGGATGACAGTGGGCGACTCGTTGAGGAACACCACCTGCTCCAGGAGCTCCGGATCGCGCGCCGCCCGGAGGCCCGTCTCGGCCTCGATCCGGGCGATCTCGGTCTGGATCTTCTCGCGGCGCCGGCCGGCGTCCAGGATCACGCCGTTTTCAGTCAGCCGGCGCTCGTAGTCGGCAAAGTCCTTCACGGGGAAGGCGGCGGCCCCGAGAAAGCGGTGGCCGAAGGAATGGTCGCCGGCGGCCACGCCGGCCACCTCGAAGGGGACCACCACCCCGCCCAGCAGGGCCAGCAGGGAGCGGATGGGCCGCACGAACCGGAACTTGTCCTCGCGCCAGTACATGGTTTTCGGGAAGGGGATGCCGCGGATGATGCCAGGGAGTGCATCGGCCAGCACGTCGGTGGCGGCGCGGCCGGCGATGCGTTTCCGAATGGCGACGTAGCGCCCCTTGGGGGTTTCCGTCACGGCCAGCGCGGCGGCGGCGACGCCCTGCTTGGCGGCAAAACCCAGCGCGGCGCGGGTCCAGGCGCCGGCGGCATCCACGCCGGCCGAGGCGGGCGGGCCCACCACCTCCTCGTCGCGGTCGGCCTGCCGCTCAGGCACGTTGGCGATGCGCACGACGAGGCGCCGCGGCGTGGCCGAGCGCCACGCCTCGCCGCCGGCCAGGCCGTGGCGAGCCAGCGTCTGCGTCACTGCGTCGGCCAGATGGTCCAGGGCGTCCCGGATCATGCCGGCCGGGATTTCCTCGGTGCCGATCTCGAGGAGAAACTCCGCGCCCATCTCACGCCTCCCCGCCGGCGGCGGCGCGCAGAAACGGGAAGCCCATCTCCTCGCGCTTGCGCACGTAGGCCCGCGCGATGGCGCAGGCGAGTTTCCGGACGCGCCCGATGAGCCCCACCCGCTGGGTGACGGAGATGGCGCCGCGGGCGTCGAGCAGGTTGAAGGTGTGGGAGCATTTCAGGCAGCAGTCGTAGGCAGGCAGGATCAGGTCGCACCCGATGAGGCGCTGGCACTCGGCCTCGTACAGCTCGAACAGCTTCCACTGCATGGCCACGTCGGCTTCCTCGAAGTTGTAGCGGGAGAACTCCACTTCCTCCCAGTGCCGGACGTCGCCGTAGGAATAGTCCTGCTGCCACGCCAGATGGAAGATGTTGTCCACGCCGGCGATGAATGTGCCGATCCGCTCCAGGCCGTAGGTGATCTCGCCCGAGACAGGGTTGAGCTCCAGGCCGCCGGCCTGCTGGAAGTAGGTGAACTGGGTGATCTCCAGTCCGTCGAGCAGGACTTGCCACCCCACGCCCCAGGCGCCGAGGGTGGGCGATTCCCAGTTGTCCTCCTCGAAGCGAAAGTCGTGCAGGCGCAGGTCGATGCCCAGGGCCTCGAGGCTGCGGATGTAGACGGCCTGCATGTCGGCGGGGGCGGGCTTGAGGATCACCTGGAACTGGAGGTGCTTCTGGACGCGGTTGGGGTTCTCGCCGTAGCGGCCGTCGGTGGGGCGGCGCGAGGGCATGACGTACGCCACCCGGTACGGCTCGGGCCCCAGCACCCGCAGGAACGTCTCGGGATGCATGGTTCCAGCGCCCACTTCCACGTCGTACGGTTGCTGGATGATGCAGCCCTGCCGGTTCCAAAAATCCTGCAGGCGGAGGATGATGTCTTGCAGCGTCAAGCGCGACTCCCTACCGGGGCATATCAAAAGCATTATTTATATCAAAATCCGGAGGTTTAAGGAACAGAAATCAACGGTCCGGCGCCGGATTTTTCGGGTGGCGCCATGGACCGGCCGCCCGCCCGCCGGCGGTCAGTGCCGGGCGTCCAGCATCCGGCGCAGTGCCGCGATGTGAGCGGGTGTCGTGCCGCAGCAGCCGCCGATGATTCCCACGCCAAGCGTCGGGAACGCCGCCGCCCGCCCGGCGTAGACGTCGGGCGTCTCGGGCCACACCGGCGCGCCGTCGCGCATCCGGGGCAGCCCGGCGTTGGCCTGCACCAGCAGCGGCCGGTCGGTGGCGCGGCGCAACTCGGCGGCCACGGCGACCATGGGCTCGATGCCCACGCCGCAGTTGGAGCCGAGGATGTGGGCGCCGGCCGCAGCCAGCTCCCGAACCGCGCGGGGGATGTCCACGCCCATGATGGTGAAAAAACCGTTCGGCGTGACGTCGAAGGTCATGGTGGCGGCCACGGGCACCCCGGGCGCCGTCGTCCGGGCGGCCGTCACCGCCAGGACCGCCTCGGCCAGGTCGGTCATGGTCTCCACGACGATCAGGTCCACGCCGGCCGCAGCCAGCGCGGCGAGTTGCCGGGCAAACGCGTCGGCCACCACCGCGGGGGGCGTGTCGCCGTACGGCTGGAGCATCCGACCGGTGGGCCCGCAGGAGGCGGCCACGTAGACGCCGCCGCCGGCGCCCCGCCGCGCGGCGGCCACCGCCGCGGCGTTGATGGCCTCGGTCTGTCCCTCCAGGCCGTAGAGGGCGAGCTTCAGGGGGGAGCCGCCGAAGGTGTTGGTCTGAACGATGTCGGCGCCCGCAGCGGCGTAGTCGGCGGAGACGGACGCCACGACGTCGGGGCGGTCAAGGTTGAGCGCCTCGGGACACTCGCCGGTCTTGAGGCCCCGGGCCATGAGCTGGGTGCCCATGGCACCGTCGGCCAGCAGTACCTCGCCGCAGCCCACGCGCTCGAGGATCGGCCGCATTTCAGCGCGCCTCCATCAGGGCGGCCACCTTGTCCACGGCGCTGGCGCCGTCGTAGCCGTAATCATCGGCGCCGATCTCGCGGGCGAAATCGGCCGACACAGGCGCGCCGCCGACGATGACGCGCACGCGGCCCGCCAGGCCTCGCTCGCGGAGGAGGTCCACCACCTGCCGCATCACCGGCATGGTGGTGGTCAGGAGCGCCGACAGGCCGATCACCCGGGCGCCCTCCCGCTCGGCCGCGTCGACGAAGGCCGCCGGGGCGACGTTGTGTCCCAGGTCCACCACTTCGTAACCGGCGCCCCGCAGCATGATGGCCACGAGGTTTTTGCCGATGTCGTGGAGGTCGCCCTGCACCGTACCCAGCACCACCCGCCCCCGCGCGGGCACCCCGTCCCGGATCAGGAGCGGCTTGAGTTGCTCCATGCCGGCGTACATGGCCCGGGCCGCCAGCAGCACATCGGGCAGAAAGATGTCGTGGCGCTTAAAGCGCTCACCGACCACGTGCATGCCGGCGATGAGCCCGTCGTTGAGGATCCGGCCGGCAGGAAGCCCCTGCGCCACCGCCGCGCGGGTGAGCCGGAGCACCTCCTGGTCCTCGCCGCGCTGCAGCATCTCGGCCAACTGGGCCAGCGTATCCATCGTCAACCTCCGTGGTGAATATCGGTGGAATCGGTATCCGCGAGCCGCGCGGCGCAGCTCCGGTCCCGGCAGTGCCGGCAGAACGGGAAACCGGCCTCGAACGCGTGGATCGCGGGCGGTCCGGCCAGGACCACGCCGGTCACCGACTTGAGCGGTTCCATGAGACAGCTCGCGTTCAGGCTCACGCCGATTGCCTCCGGCCGCAACGCCGCGAACAACTTCCGCTGCGCGGTGATGTGCCAGCCGCAGTAGCCCGGGCTGTAGCGCCGCAACCGCCAGGCGGTCGCCGCCGGGTCGGCGGCGTCCAGCGTCGCCGCCCAGTCGCGCTCCACCTCGTCGGCCGCCTGCTCGGCTGCGGCGGAGGCCACGGCGTCGAGCACTGCGCCTGTGGCGAAATCCCCCGCCGCGAACAGCTCGGCGACGCGCCGGCCCGGCGCGGGCCCGACCGTGGCGGCAAAGAGCGCGCGGCGCCGCGCCCGCGGCTGGATCCGCGCCAGCGGCGCGTCCGGCTCGTTGAGCCCCTCGCCGGCAATGAGATCGGCCAGCTCGGGTTCCGCCGCGTCCTGCCAGAGTCCGCGCGGTTCGGCCAGTCGGAGGAACTCGGCCCGGGCGGCCTCGTGCAGCGCCACTGTCCGGGCGCCGGGGTCCCGGCTGTCCAGGCCCAGCAACCGATACACGCCGGCGGGCTCGGGCACCACCGCCTGTACCGGGAATTCCAGTCGCCGTCGCATCACCGGTCTCCCCGCCTCAGCCGGTGTGGGCGGGCAGCCGGTCCATGCCGAAGCGCCGGGCTTCGGCGCTCATCCGTTCCGTGAGCGCCGCCTGCGCCTCCGCCGGCAGCCGCACCGGCTCCCAGGCGGCCAGGTGGCGGGCCACTTCGGCCCGCGCCCGCTCGCCCAGGGGCAGGCTCCCCTCCTCCAGCCAGCGCGAGCGCTGCGCGCGGTCCACCACCGGCCCCGGGAAGAGGTGTTCGTGGCGCAGGTGGCGGCGGGTGTGGGCGGCGATGAGCAGGTGTCCCTCGCGGAACAGCTCCTGGAACAACGGCGCGGCGGGGAAATCCTCACGCGGCTCGATGCCGGCGCGCAGGCGCCGGACCATGGCGCAGATCTCGTTATCGACCACCAGCTTCTCCAGGCTCTGGCAGCTCTCGAAGTCCAGCATGCCGGGACCGGACACGCTGTCGATCCCCGCCAGCGCCGCCAGCGTGGCGCCGATGCCGGTCTCCCAGCCGGCCTGCGCGTCGAGGAGCTTGGCGTCGCTGAGCCCGATGTAGCCCTGCGTCGGCAGGCCAAGGCGGTGGCCGATCTCGCTGTAAGCGCAGTCCATCATCATGGTCTCGATGGCACCCATGGGCGTGGTCTCGTAGCGGACGTCGAAGATCGCCGGCGAACCGCCGTAGAGCGCCGGCGCCCCCGGAGCGGCCAGCTGTGAGATCACGATCCCGCTCAGGGTCTCGGCGGTATGCTGCACCAGCGAGCCCGTCAGGGTCACCGGCGCCATGAAGCCGGCCAGCGGCATGGAGACGTATTCCACCGGGATGCCGGCCCGGGCGCAATCCACCACATTTTGCGAAGTGGCGCCGCTCCATTTGAGCGGCGCGGTGGGACAGCAGGAGAACACGGCCAGCGGCCGTTCGCGCAGGGATTCGGCCGAGCCGCGCGCCGCGACGAGCAGGTCGCGCATCACCGGAAAGCCTTCCGCGCTGAAGGCGCCGGTGATCACAGGCTTCTCGCAGTACAGCAGGCTCAGGTAGAGACGGTAGCTGTCGCCGATCTGCGCATGCACGTCGGCGGCGATCATGGCGGTGCTCTGGCTGGCGATGTGGGGCAGCCGGCTCACCAGCTTGGCGTAGCGGACATAATCGGCGGTGACGGGATGGCGCACAGCGCGCGTCGCCTCATCCAGAATGTAGATGGCGGACGAGCCGGGCGTGAAGGTCACTTCGCCGGAACCGAACGCGTGCGTCGCTTCACCCGTCGCGTCGTACAACCGGAAGGCCGCCGGCGCCGTCGCCAGAGCCCGGTCCACGAGGTTGCCCGGTATATGTACCCGACCGGTCGCGGCCTCGACGCGGGCGCCGCCGGCGTGGAGCAAGTCCACGACCGCCGGGTTGTGGATCTCGACGCCGACGGCGGCCAGGAGGTCGCGCGCCTCGTCGAGGATTCGTTGCAGCAGCTCATCGGACAGGAATCGGACGTGCGGGCGCATGGTCCTCCTTCCGGCCCGGACCGCGCGGGAGACGGCGTCGCGCGGGGGCATGCGCGGGATTGAAACGCAGCGCTAGTGTACACCAGGCATCCCGGCGGGGCGAGCGCTTTTTATCGGCCGGCGTTCGGGTGGCGGGTCGCCCTGACAAAAAAAACCCGGCGATGTTTTGGGGCACCGCCGGACCGTGTATGTGGAACGACATGCGTTGCGTCTAATAATACGCAAACGAACGGGCGGAAGTTTGTCTCCCGCCCGTGAATTACAACCGGTTTGTCCTGCAAACGGACCCGTTCGTCCCAGCGTCCCCGCCGGCGCTCCGGCGGGGCCGCCTTCAGGACACCAGGCCCACCTTGCGGACGCCCCGCTCGAGCTGCGCCACGCGCTCCTCCAGCGTCCCGGTGATGCCGACGGCGATCCGCAGCAGCCCGGGCGAAAGGCCCATGCGTGCCTGGTCCTCCGGCGAGATCTCGGATGACGTCGACGAGCCGGAGCACGACATCAGGGTGTCGAAGTAGCCCAGCGACACGGCGATCAGCCCGAACCGCTCGTCGTTCTGCAGCACGTTCAGCAGGTCGTCGGCCCGCTCGCGGGTGCCGCAGTCCACGGTGAGCATGCCGCCGAAACCGTAGCCCTCGTTCATCATCCGGGCGAAGAGGCCGTGCTGGCCATGCTGCGGCAGCCCCGGGTAGCTGACCGGGGCGCCGATCGCCTGCAGCCGGTCGGCGGCCGCCTGGGCGCGCCGGCTGTGCTCGCGCATCCGGATGGCCAGGTGCGGCAGGCGCTGCGCCACGTCGAACGCCACCCGCGCGTCCATGACCGGCCCAAGCAGCATGATCCGGCCGGTGTGCAGGTCCATGAGCTGGAAGACGAAGTCGCGCGAGGCGCAGACCACGCCGCCGATCACATCGCTGGCGCCGTTGACGAATTTGGTCAGGGAGTGCACCACCACATGGGCGCCAAGCTGGGCCGGCGACATGATCATGGGCGTGAACGTGTTGTCCACCACCAGGGTGGCGCCTCGCTCGCGGGCCAGCCGGCCCAGAGCCGGGATGTCGGCCACCTTGAGGGTGGGATTGCCCAGCACCTCGGTGTAGAACACCTTGGTTCGCGGCGTGACGGCGCGGGCGAACGCCGCGGTGTCGGTGGGATCCGCAAACGTGGTGGTGATGCCCATTTGGGGGAGCAGCTCGCCCAGCAGGGCAAAGGTGCCGCCGTACACCGTGTTGCTGGCCACGATGTGATCGCCCGCCCGACAGAGCTGGAGCAGTGTGCAGGAGATCGCGGCCATGCCGCTGGCGGTGCAGATGGCCGCCTCGGTGCCCTCCAGCGCCGCCAGGTAGCGGGCCAGCACGTCGACGGTGGGATTGAAGTGCCGGCTGTAGAGGTAGCAGCCGCCCGTCTCCGGCCCGCGCACGCCGCCGAAGATCTCGGGCATGGTCCGGGAATCGAGGACGGTGAACGTGGATGACCGCTCGATGGACGGGCAGACGCCCCCGTGCTCGCCAAATTCGCGCCGGGTCAGGGTCAACGCCTGCTCGGGATTGTGTCGGTTCATGGATACCCTCCTTGCCGGTTTCGGGAGGGCCGGCGGTTCGGGCCGTGCGCCGGCCAGCCGCTCAGTTTAGCGACCCGGAACCGGCTTTGCAACGGGAAAAGCGCCACCCGCCTCGTGGGTTTTGTGGTAAGCTGGGCATTCGATTCCATGCGTCACTGGTGCACCGTCACACGCGAGGATCGGTCATGGCACACACCTTGCGGGTTTGTCTGCTGCTGGAACTGGCGGGGCTGGTCCTGGCCGCCGCCACTCAGGTTGGAGCACCGGCGCGCCCGTCCATCCGGGTGGTGGGCGACGCCGCCTACCCGCCGAATCTCTACCTCAACAGTGAGGGCCGACCCGCCGGCTTCGATGTCGAGGTGCTGCGGCTGCTGGAGCAGCGGACCGGCCGATCCATCGCTATTCAGCTTATGCCGTGGACGCAGGCGATGACCCGGCTGCGCAGCGGGCAAGCCGACGCACTGATGGGCATCAACCGAACGCCGGAGCGGGAGCAGGAGTTCGATTTCTCCCTGCCGGTGCTCGAGAACCAGGCCGTCATCTTCGTGCCTTATCAGTCGTTCGTGATCCGCTCCGCCGATGACCTGCGCTCGCGGCGCGTGGGCGCGCAGCGGGACGCGGCCGTCGTCGCCCACATCCGCAAGCAGCACCCGGAGGTGCTGCTGCGGGAATTCGAAACCGCCGAGGCGGCGCTGGAGGCCCTTCGGCGGGGCGAACTCGACGCGGTCGTCTGCCACCGGATCACCGGTGACTTCGTCCTGGACAAGCGCAACTGGCGGGACGTGTTCAAAGTGGTCGGTACGCCGCTGCTCGAGGCGCCCTATTGCCTGGCGGTCCGCAAGGGCGACACCGCCCTGCTGCAGCCGATCAACGCGGCGCTCCATGACTTGGAGGCCGAGGGCCGGCTCAAGGCGTTGCGGGACGAGTGGTTCGGGCGCGATTACTTCCTCGATTTCGAGTTCGAGCGCAGCTCTTCGTTCCGGCTTCTGCACACCCTGTTGCTGGGATTTCTCGGCGTCGCCGTATTGGCGGTACTGGTCATCGTGTTCCTGCGGCACCGCATGGCGCGGGCCCGCCGGCGCGCGGAGAGCGCCGATCAGTACTTCCAAACGCTGATCGCCGGCAGCACCGACATGATCCTGGTGGTGGGCCCCGACCGCCTGATCCGGCACGTCAGCCCGTCGGTGAAGCGGATCCTCGGTTTCGAAACGGATGAACTGCTGGGGCGCTCCAGCCACGAGTTCATCCATCCGGATGACAACCACCGCTACGAGGAGGCCATGGCCGATCTCCGGCGGATCGGCATGGCCGCCATCGAAGCCCGGTTCCAGAGCCGCAGCGGCTGGCGGACGCTGGACGCCATCGCCCGCGATCTCACGGAGGATCCGCTGGTTTCCGGAATCGTGATCAACGCCCGGGACATCACCGATAAGCGCCGCCGGGAGCGTGTGCAGCAGGCCACGTACGCCATCTCGGAAGCGGCCAATTCCGCCCAGTCGCTGGATGCGCTGTATGCGGCAATCCATGCCGTGGTGTCCGAGCTGATGCCGGCGGACAACATCTTCATCGCCCTCTACGACGCCCGCCGGCAGACAGTCTCTTACCCCTACTGGATCGACGCGAACGACCCCGTGCCCGATCCTGAGCCCCTGGGCAAGGGGCTGACCAGCTACGTCATCCGCACCGGCACGCCGCTGCTGGCTGACGAACAAACCCTGAACAGCCTGTTCGGCAGCGGCGAGGCGGAGAAGCTCGGTTCCCCCGCCTGCTGCTGGATGGGCACGCCCCTGCGGATCGCACAGCAGGTCGTCGGCGCCCTGGTGATCCAAAGCTACACCCCGGGGGTGCAGTACGACGGTGACGACCTGGAGATGCTGACGTTCATGTCGGGCCAGGTCGCCATGGCCATCCAGCGGAAGCGGGTGGAGCAAACCCTGGCCGACGAGCGGGAGTTCCTCAGCGTCATTCTGCGCTCCGTCGGCGAAGGTGTCGTCGCCGCCGATCCGGACGGGCACGTGACGCTCATGAACCTGGCCGCCGAACGGTTCACCGGCTGGACGTCGGCCGAGGCTGCGGGCCGGCCGCTGGGCGAGGTGGTGGTCACCCGGCGCGAGCGCGATCGCGCACCTGTCGCCGACTGGCCGGCCCGAATCCTCGCCTCCGGCCGGCGGCCCGACGCGACGGACCAGCTCCTGCTTCTGGACCGGAACGGCGGCGAACGCATCGTTTCGGTCAGCGGTGCCCCGATGCGCGATCCCGCCAACCGCGTGATGGGATTCCTGCTGGTGTTCCGCGATGTGACCGAGAAGCGCCGCGCCGAGGACAACCTGGCCAACGCCCTCCGCCTGGAATCCCTCGGCCTGATGGCCGGAGGCATTGCGCACGACTTCAACAACATCCTGACAGGCGTCATCGGCCACATCTCGCTCACCAAGATGGCTGTGCCGCCGCAATCCGAGGCGCACCAGCTCCTGCTGGAGGCGGAGAAGGCCTCGCTGCGGGCGCGCGAGTTGACCAGCCAGCTCCTCACCTTCGCCCGCGGCGGCTTGCCGGTGAAGGAGACCGCCGCGCTGGGCGAGTTGCTCCGGGACTCGGCGGGGTTCGCCCTGCGGGGTTCGGCGGTCCGCTGCGAATTTCGCCTTCCGCCGGAGCTCTGGCCGGTCGAGGTGGACATCAGTCAGATGAATCAGGTGATTCACAACCTGGTCCTCAATGCCATCCAGGCGATGCCGAACGGCGGCTGGATCGCCATCGCCGGCGAGAACGTGGAGCTCACCGACACCGACGGCCTGCCGCTGCGGCCCGGCCGCTACGTCAAGATCACCATCGAGGACAGCGGCCTCGGCATCCCGGAATCCCACCTGTCCCGGATCTTCGACCCCTACTTCAGCACCAAGTCGACCGGCCGCGGCCTGGGCCTGCCCACGACCTACTCCATCATCAAGCGGCACGAGGGGCACATCGCGGTGGCCTCCACCGTCGGCCAGGGCACGGTTTTCCATGTGTATCTCCCCGCCGGCAGCCAGCCGCCGGTGTCGGCGCGCCCCGCGGCCCAGCCGGTCAAACCGTCCACGGGCCGGATCCTGGTCATGGACGACGAGGACGTCGTCCGAAACACGGCGCAGAAGATGCTGTTGCGGCTGGGATACGACGTCGCCTGCGCCCGCGACGGCGCCGAGGCGTTGGAGATGTACCGCCAATCCGTGAAGGCCGGACGCGCGTTCGACGCCGTGATCATGGACCTGACCGTCCCCGGCGGGATGGGCGGCCGGGAGGCGGTGCGATCCCTGGCCGCCATGGATCCCAAGTCCCGGGTGATCGTCTCGAGCGGCTACTCCAACGATCCCATCATGAGCGACTACCGCAAGTTCGGATTTGCTGACGTGATCATGAAGCCCTATCGGCTCGAGGATCTGGCCAAGGTGTTGGGACGAGTCATCGGGGCGGCGGAGAAGAACAAAGAGACAGGCGACAGGAGATCAGGAGACAGGAAATGGGGTGGGTGAATGGGTGAATCGGGAGACGGGGGAGGAAAGCATCTGGCAAAGGGGAAGACCCGAGCCGCAAACCACGAAACCCGAGATCCGAAGTCCGATGTACGTCGGTTGGGAACGAGCCTCTAGCATTGGGTTTCCAGCCTTGCACTCGTAGCCTCGCCGCCGGCTCGAACGAACTGGAGCCAGATCTCGCGGGTGCGGGGACCATCGAATTCGCACAAATAAACGGCCTGCCAGGTGCCCAGGCGGGGCACCCCGTCGGCCAGCGGCACCCAGGCGCCGGCGCCCACGAGCGACGCCTTGACGTGGGCGTCGGCGTTGCCCTCGGCGTGGCGGTAGTCGCCGCTGCGCGGGACCAGGCGGTCGAAGGTCGCCAGCAGATCCCGCCGTACATCGGGATCGGCGCCTTCATTGATGGTCACGCCGGCGGTGGTGTGGGGACAAAAGACGTGAAGCACCCCGTCCCGCCAGCCGGCGGCAGCGGCGCACTCACCGATGCGCGCGGTGATGTCGACACATTCCGTCCGGCGGGTGGTCCGCACGGTGAACGGCATCATGCCGGCCTCCGCGGAGCCGGCTCCTCATCGGCTTCGACCATGATGAGCCCGGCGCAGTCGTTCCGGAGCGGGCAGTGGCTGCAGCCGTTGCGCCCGGCGTGTTGTGGGCAGGCCGGTTGGCGTTGCGACCGCACATACCAGATCAGGGCGCCGACCAGCAGCGCCGCGAGTCCGATCCATTCCAACACGATATCCATCAGCTTTCTCCGCAATAGCGCTGGCGGGTGATGCGCGCCACAAGCCCGCTGAGCATCAGCAGGCCGATCAGGTTGGGAAAGGCCATGAACGCGTTGGCCGCCTCGCCGACGAACCAGACGATGTTGATGAACGGCCCCTGCACCACCGCGCCGACAAACAACAGGGTGATATAGATGAACCGGTACGGCAGCACGATGCGGATGCCGAAGATGTACTCCCAGCAGATCTCCCCGTAGTAGCACCAGCCGATGAGGGTGGTGTAGCCGAACAGGAACGAGCAGACGGCGATGATCAGGCTGCCGCTGGGGATCACCGTGGACATGGCCGATGCGGTCAGGGCGGTGCTGGTGAGCTCGCCGCCCATCACCGGCGTGAGCTTCCAGACGCCGGTGACCACGATGAGCAGGGTGGTCAAGGTGTTGACCACCAGAGTGTCGATGAAGACACCGGTCATTGCCAGCAGACCGTTGTCGGTGGGGTCCGACGATCGCGAGGCGCTCTGGGCGATGCCCGCCGAGCCCAGCCCCGCTTCGTTGCTCAGCACGCCCCGGCTCACGCCCAGGCTGATGGCTCGCTGGACCGAAATCCCGATCACTCCGCCCACCGCCGCTTTAAGCGAAAAGGCGAAGCCGAATATTGTCGCGAAGGCAGCGGGGATCTCCCGCCAGTGGGCGCCGAGCACGATGATGACGCCGATGAAATAAACGGCGATCATGGTGGGCACGAGCTTTTCGGCCACGGCGCCGATGCGCTTGATGCCGCCGATGACCACGAGGCCGACGAGCAGCGTGATGACCAGGCCGGAGATCCAAAAGGGACACCCACCGACCACGCCGTGCTCTTTGAACGCCGCGTCGACAGCCAGGGCCATCGAGTTGGACTGGGCCATGTTGCCGGTGCCCAGCAGGCAGGCGAAGCCGCCGAACAGGGCGAATGCCCAGCCGAGCCCCCGGGCGAAGCGGGTGTCCTTGAGGCCGTAGCGGCAGTAGTACATGGGACCGCCGGCCATGGAGCCGTCCTCCGCCTCGCGACGGAAGTAGACGCCCAGGAACCCCTCGGCGTACTTGGTGGCCATGCCGAAGACGGCGCTGACCCACATCCAGAACGGCGCGCCGGGGCCGCCGGTGGCGATGGCCGCGGCCACGCCGGCGATGTTGCCGTTACCCACCGTGGCCGCCAGCGCCGTCATCAGCGCGGCATAGGGGGAGATGTCGCCCTTCTCGTCCTTCGCCGGTTCTTTGCCGAAGGCGCCGTGCAGGAGCAGTTTCATGGACTGCCCGAACAGGCGGAACTGGACGCCGCCGGTGCGGAGGGTCAGGATCACGCCCGTGCCCACCAGCAGGGCGATCATCCAGTTGCCCCAGATCCAGTCCCGGGCCACGGAGACGAAATCGAGCACGCCTTGCAAGTATTGGTCCATCAGGCCCTCCCGGCCGCCTGGGCGCCCGGTTGGAGCGGTCGGGGCGACCCTCCGCCGGAGCATCGTCAGACGGCGGATTCTATCACCGAAGTCAACCTCTGCCAATTCTCTTTGTTGAACTTTCACCGCCTTTCCTTTATCTTTAGCTGCACGGAATCCCGCCTGGACGGGCATCTTTCGGATGAGGCGCCGCGGGTGAAACTGTTGCGGGGCATGCGGGGCAGAATCCTCCTATGGCTGGTGCTGGCGGGCCTCCTGCCGCTGGCCGCGGCGCTGCTGCTGTTCTATCAGTTCGCCCGCCGCATCATCGTCGATGACCGCGTCGAAATCTACCTGCACCACCTCTCCCAGCAGACGGCCGACAAGCTGGACCTGTTTCTCACCGAGCGCCGCGAGGAGGGTGCCGCCATGGCCTCAAACGAGGGTGTCGAAGCCTTCCTGCGCGGCGTCCCGGCGCCGGCGCCAGTCGCCTCACCCACCCTGGCCACCCTCAACGAGTACGTCCAGATTCACGAAGTGTACGACCTGATGGTGCTGGTGGACTCCGCGGGAACCATCCGCGCCTGCAACAGCATCAACCGGTTCGGCGACTGGTTCGACCCGCGGCTGCTCAACGAACTGGTGGGCCAAGCCGTCGACACCTACCCCGTGGAGGCGGCCGCCTGGCGGCAGGCCATGCAGGGACGTGCCGCCGTCCACGACTGGTACGCCTCGCCGCTGGCGCACCGGCTCTACTTCTTCGAGGACGACGACGCCAGCCGCTCCTATCACCTGCTGTTCGCGCAGCCGGTCCGGGATCACGCCACCGGCCGCGTGCTGGGAGTCTGGCTCAACATTATGAACTGGGAATACATCCAGGCCCAGCTGGATCTGGTGGAATCGGATTTCCGCCGGTACGGGCTCCCCTCGGGCTACGCGCTCCTTCTGTCGCGGGACGACCGACGCATCCTGGCCGCGCCGCAGCGGCGCAACCGCCGGCCCGGCGACACCGCCAACCGGCTGGGCGCCGAGCTGGACGCGCAGTCCGGCCTGACCGCGCTGCCGGCGGCCATCCGCGCCGGCGGCGCCACTGTGCACCTGCCCGCGCCCGTTGCGCGGTACGGCGGGCTGGCCCGCGTCGGCAGCCGGGACTTCGGCTGGCGCATCGTGGTCACGCTCAGCGAAGAGGACATCTTCAAGCCGGTCTACCAGCTGGCGCTGGCGTTTACCGGCATCGTCAGCGTCGCCGTGGTGCTCGTCGTGGCCGGCGCGTGGCTGCTGAGCCGCCAGATCAGCCGGCCGCTGCTGTCCCTCACCGAATCGGCCCGGGAGATCGCCCGCGGGCAGTACCACCGCCGGGTGCAGCCCACGGCCGACGACGAGATCGGCTCGCTGGGCGACGCGTTCAACCAGATGGCCCGGACGGTGGAGGAGCGCCAGCAGGAACTCGAGGCCATCAACCGCGACCTTGAGGTCAAGGTCCGCCATCGCACCGAGGAGCTGGAGGCAAGCAACCGCGAGCTGCGGCAGGCGCTCCAGGACCTCCACGACGCTCAGGATCAACTCGTCCAGTCGGAGAAGATGGCCTCGCTGGGCCGGCTGGTCGCCGGAATCGCCCACGAGATCAAAAATCCGCTCAACTTCATCTACGGCAACACCCGTTTCCTCGACGAGTACGCCGACAAGCTCGGCCGGTACCTGGCCCGGGTGAACGCCGGCGCCGCACCGGCTGAGCTGGTGCGGCTGCGCGAGGAGCTCCGCATTGATTTCATCCTCGGCGACATCGGCGGCCTGGCCGCCAACATCCACGAGGGCGCCGAGCGGATCAAGACCATCGTGGACGACCTGAGGGTGTTTTCGCGCGCCCCCTCCGGCGAACCGGAGGAGGTGGACCTCTGCAAGGTCCTCGACATGTGCCTCAACCTCCTGCGCAACCAGTACAAGAACCGGATCCGGATCGTCCGCGAATACGGCGCCATCCCCCCGGCGCGGGTGCTGGTGGGCAAGATGGAACAGGTGTTCCTGAACCTGCTCAGCAACGCCATCGACGCCATCGAGGGCGAGGGGGTCATCCGGGTCCGCACCTTCACCGAGAACGGCCGGGTGGTGATCGAGGTGGCCGACTCCGGACCCGGCATCCCGCCGGAGCACCTGAACCGGATCTTCGACCCGTTCTTCACCACCAAGGACGTGGGCCAAGGCACCGGCCTGGGCCTGAGCCTCAGCTACAGCATCGTGCAACAGCACGGCGGCGCCCTGCGGGCCCGCAACGGCGCCGACGGCGGGGCCGTGTTCCGGGTGGAGCTGCCGCCCGACGGGCCGCCGGCGGCGGCCGCGGAGGAGGCGCCATGAGCGACCCGCGGCAGCCGGTCCTCCTCGTCGTGGACGACGAGCCGGCCAACCTGCAGAAGCTGAAGCGGACCTTCGTCGCCGAGTACCGCGTACTGGAAGCCGCCTCCGGCGAGGAAGCGTTCGCCATCGCCGAGCGCGAGGACGTGGACCTGGTCATCACCGACCAGAAAATGCCGCGGATGTCCGGGATCGAGCTGCTGAAGCGGATCCTCAGGATCAAGCCGGATGTCATGCGGATCGTACTCACCGGCTACACCGAGGTGGAGGACCTCATTCACGCCATCAACGACGGCCACGTTTACCGCTACATCACCAAGCCGTGGGATCCGGTGGAGCTGCGCATCGTCGTTCGGCAGGCGCTGGAAAAGCAGGCGCTGGAACGGGAGAACCGCCGCCTCACCGAGGCGCTGCGTCAGGCCAATGAGCGGCTCAGCCGCGAGAACCAGGCACTCCAGGGCGACGTCCGCCGCTTCCTCGATGCCGAGAACATCGTCTTCCGCTCCCGGGCCATGGCCGAGATCCTGGATTCCGCCCGCCGGGTGGCCGGCGTCGACACCACCGTTCTGCTCACCGGCGAGACCGGCACCGGCAAGGAACTCGTGGCCCGATTCATCCACCGCCACAGCCGCCGCGCCGGCGAGGTGTTCGTGGCGGTGAACTGCGGCGCGATCCCCCGGGAACTGGCCGAGAGCGAGTTCTTCGGCTACCGCAAAGGCGCCTTTTCCGGCGCGGTGGGCCACAAGAAGGGCTATTTCCAGGTGGCCGACGGCGGCACGCTCTTCCTGGACGAGGTGGGCGAGGCGCCGGCGGAGCTGCAGGTGAAGCTGCTGCGGGCGCTGCAGCAGGGCGAGATCTGGCCCGTGGGGGCGGAGAAGCCCGCGCGGGTGGACGTGCGCGTGGTCGCCTCCACCAACCGCGACCTGCAGGCCGAAGTGCGGGCCGGCGCCTTCCGCGAGGATCTGTTCTTCCGGCTCAACGTGTTCACCGTCCGGATCCCGCCGCTGGCCGAGCGCCGCGACGATATCCGTCCCCTGGTGGCGTTCTTCCTGGAGCGCGCCCAGGCCAAGATGAACCGCCGCCCGGTTGACCTGTCCGAGGAGGCGTTGCGCCTGCTGGAGGCTTACCGCTGGCCGGGCAACGTCCGCCAGCTGGAAAACGAGGTGGAGCGGCTGGTTCTGCTCTCGACCGAAGGCGGCACCATCGAACCCGACGCGGTGGCCGCCTACATCCGCGACGAGGTGGGGCACCCGCCCGCCGGCGCCCCTGGCGCCGGCGGCGGCGACGCCGCCGATCCGGCCATGGACCTGCGCCGGCAGACGGACGCCTTCGAGCGCGGCCTCATCATCGCCGCGCTGGACGCCTGCGGCGGCAACCGCACCCATGCCGCCGCGCGGTTGCATATCACCCGCCAGTCGCTGCTGGAGAAAATGAAGCGGTTCGGGGTCCGGTGAACGGTGAATAGTAAATGGTTCGTCGTGGGGAGACAGGAGTGAGCAGCGCCGGTCCACTGCATTCATCCGAGCCGGCGCAGCCGGCTCCCGCATGTGGTGATCGCCGATAACAATACACCACCGGTCGCCTGCGATGCAGACGACCGGCGATAATCGGTCAAATCGGAACGCGCGTTCAGTTGACCTTGAACTTCGCGTCGCCCTTCTCGAAGAACCCGACGATCTGGCGGGCGGCCGCCAGGCCGGCGTTGATGTTGGCCTCCTCGGTCTGGGCGCCCATTTTCTTGGCGGTGAAGAAGTAGCGGCCCGCGTACTTGGCCTCGATCTCGGCCTTGCACGCCGGCTCGACGTCGGCCGCGTACATGAAGTCGGGCCGCTCGGCGAACATCTTGAGGAGCGACGGCTCGTCCACCACCTCGGCCCGCGCCGTGTTGATGACGGCGGCGCCCTTGGGCAGGAGCGACATCAGCTCGAAGTTGATGGAGCCAATGGTCTCCTTCGTCTTGGGCAGGTGGAGCGACACGTAGTCGCACGCTTTGTACATGTCCTTCACGCTGGCGCAGGCGTGGATTCCCTCAGCCTCGATCACGGCCTTGTCCACGTACGGGTCGACGGCGTGAATCGTCATCCCGAACCCCTTGGCGATCGCGGCCACAGCTCGGCCCACGTTGCCGTAAGCGTGCAGCCCGATCTTCTTGCCCCGCAGCTCCGTGCCGGACTTGCCGGTGTAGCCGCGGCGGGCCAGCTGCAGCATCAGGCCGAACACCAGTTCACCCACCGCGTTGGAGTTCTGGCCCGGCGTGTTCATGACCACCACGCCCTTTGCCGTCGCCGCCTTCAGGTCGACGTTGTCATACCCCGCGCCGGCGCGGACCACGAGCTTGAGTTTCTTTCCAGCCTCCAGCACCTCGGGCGTCACCAGGTCGCTGCGGATGATGAGGGCGTCGACGTCCGCCACTGCCTTGTGGAAGTCGGCGACGTCCTTGTAGTTCTCCAGCAGGACCATCTCGTAGCCGGCCCCTTTCAGGATGTCGGCGATTCCCGTGACCGCCACTTTGGCGAACGGCTTTTCCGTGGCCACCAGCACCTTTCTCGACATGGCATCCTCCAATCATGGTGAAATACGTTATGCTCATTGTAATTCCGATCGAGGGCGGAGTCAAACGGCGACGGCGCCCTCTTGAGGAAAGCCGAAAAATGGCCGATAATATCGGCAATCGCATGCAACACCTGAATCGGAGGGGATCATGAGCACACTGCGTATCGCAAGCGCCGTCGGGTTTCTGGCAGTCGTCGTGGGGCTGCTGGCCGCCTGCGGCCCGAAGACGCCGCTGCCCGACACGCACAAGGCGTTCGCCGGCCGCTGGGTCGCCGCCGACGGCACCTGGGTTCACATCTTCCTGGATGGCAGCGGCAGCGTCAAGACCGCCAACACCGAGGTCAACGGCGGCCAAGCCACCATCGAAGGCGCCACCCTGACCATCGGCCTGTTCGGGATCGAGAAAAAATTCACCATCACGCAGCCGCCCACCGAGATCGAGGGCCGCTGGATTCTCGTCTTGGATAACATCGAGTACACCCGAGAGTCTCCCGCACCTTAGTTCGTCATCGTAATCGTCATCGAAATCGAAGCTCACGGCTCGTTCCCGATCAACGGACATCGGACTTCGGAATTCGGGGCTCGCGGTTCAGGGTTCGCAGTTCGGATCATTCCGTTTGCCTGATTCCGTCTTGCGTCTCCCGTCTTTCGTTTCCCGTCTTCCATCTTTTGATGCACCGATTCACCATTTGATCGACTCACCGATTCGCCGAATGATTGAAATCCAACCCGATTCCCGTTAATATGGTGTTTTTCGTTGAGGTGCACCATGAAACGTAGTCGCGTGGCCTTTTTTTCTCTCTCTCTGTCACCTGCTCTGACGCTCTTGATGGCGGCGATCATCGCATTCGCCGCGTGCGGCGCCCGTCAGGCGTCGGCGCCGCCGCCGGCCGCCGCGCCGGTCGAGACCGAACTGGTCATATTGCACACCAACGACCACCATGGGCATCCCCTCAAGTACGACCTTCCCGGCTGCCCCGGCGTCGGCGGACTCGCCGCCCGGCTGACGCTGATCAACGGGATCCGGAGCCGTCACGCCAACGTGCTGGTCCTGGATGCCGGCGACGTGAACCAAGGCCGTCCCGAATCGAACCTGTTTCTGGGTGAACCGGATTTCATCGGCTACAACGCCATCGGCTACGACGCCATGGCGCTGGGCAACCACGAGTTCGACGCCGCCCGCACGGTGCTCATGGAGCAGAAGGCGGCAGCACGCTTCCCGTTCCTATCCGCCAACATCCTCACCGCCGACGGCAAACCGCTGGTGGAACCGTATCTCATCCGCCGTTTCCCCGGCTTCACTGTGGCCGTCCTTGGCCTCACCACCGCCGAGACCCGCACTCTGGCACTGCCGCGCAACATCCGCGATCTCACCATCGCCGACGAGGTGGCCACCGCCCGGCGCTACCTGCCCGAGCTGCGGCGAAAGGCGGACGTGGTCATCGCCCTGGTGCACCTGGGCATCTCCGAGGACCCCGGCTTCGGCTCCCGCCGCCTGGCCCGCGCGTGCCCCGAGTTCGACCTCATCGTGGACGGACACACGCACACATTTATGGACCGGCCGTTTTACGAGGGCCGCGTGCCCATCGTCCAGGCCTGGGCCCGCGGGATCGTGATGGGCCAGGCGACGCTGCGCCTGCGCAATCGCCGGGTGACCGGCTTCGAGTGGCAGCCGTTGCCGGTGAACGTGGCACTCACTCCCGGCGCCCTGTTCCACGATCCGAAAGTGGCGCCGCCGGCGGAACGTCTCACTGAGGACGCTGCGCTGCTGAAGCAGATGGCCGAGTACAGCACCAAAGTCGACGCGATGCTGTCCACGGTAATCGGCCAGTCGCCGGCCACTTATCGGAACAACCCAGGCCGAGCCGGCGGTCCCAGCCTCGGCGGCCTGGTCTGCGATGCCCTGGTCTGGTACACGCAGGGGAAGGGCGTCGACTTCGCCCTGATGAACCGCGGCTCCATCCGGGCCGATCTGCCCGAAGGCCCCATCCTGCTTAAAGCGGTGTACGCGGCGCTCCCGTTCGACAACACCGCCGTGATCGTCACCCTGTCGGGCGCCGACGTCCAGGCGCTCTTCGACTACACGGCCACCATCGACAGCTTCCAGGGCGCTTCCCCCATCGTCTCGGCCGGCGTCTCAGCCGTCCTCGACCATGCGGCGCGCCGGGCGCGGGACATCCGGATCAACGGGCAGCCCCTGGACCCGGCGGCCACCTACCGCGTGGTGACCAACTCGTTCGTGGCCGCCGGCGGCGACGGATACGAGGTGTTCAAGCGGGGCCAGCTGTACGACACCACCGTCTACATGCGGGAGATCTTCGCCGCCTACATCCAGGAATCGGGCGCCACGCTCGTGCCGGACAACCGTCCGCGGATCATCTGGGAGGGCGCCCCACCGCCTGCCGCGCAAAAGCCGGCGGCCTGATCGCCGGCACGCCTGGGCACACCGATTCACTTCACCAAGGCGCCAATCCGCCAGACACTTTTTCGATGGCGTACGCCGTAACGCAGTCGCGCAAGCAGAGGATATCGACCCGAGGCAATCGACCAGCTGACGAAATCAGATTGCCTTCGCGTCCTCCATGTCTGGTATGTTGAAAGTGTCGAAACGAGTATACACTGATCGCGCCGCGGAAGAGAACGGTGTGTGCCATGAGGCGTGACCTCTACACAAAGATTGTTCCTCCCGGCGGGATCGGTCAATCCGGGGAAGTA
>JAAYUB010000070.1 GCA_012517875.1 Acidobacteriota bacterium
CCGGCGTGATCATCCTGGCCCAGTGCGCCGGCTTTCTGTTCCTGCTCTACCGGCGCGTGCGGGCCTACGAGGTGGTGCGATGATGGACGCCGTCCCCCGCATCGTCCTGCGCGAGGTCTCGAAGTTCTACGGCGAGGTGCTTGGGGTGAACCGGGTGAGCCTGGCGGTGGAACCCGGCATCACCAGCCTGGTGGGCCCCAACGGCGCCGGCAAGACCACCCTGCTGAACCTCATGACCGGCCTGCTGCGGCCCACCGAAGGCGAGATCGAGGTGCTGGGCATCCCCGTGAACCAGCCGGAGCGGGTCTTCCGCCACGTGGGTTACTGCACCCAGTACGACGCCTTCCCCAAGGGGCTGACAGGCTACGATTTCATCTGCGGCTTCCTGCGGCTCCACGGCCGGCCCGAAACCGAGGTGGAGTCGCTCACCCGGGACGCCCTGGCCCGCGTGAACATGACCGATGCCGCCGGCAAGAAGATCGCCGCCTACAGCAAGGGCATGCGGCAGCGGATCAAGCTGGCCCAGGCCATCGCCCACCAACCCCGCGTGCTGATCCTCGACGAGCCCCTCAACGGCCTCGACCCCATGGCCCGGGCCGAGGTCATCGCCATCTTCCAGGAGGTGGCGGCGGACGGCTGCATCGTCATCGTCTCCAGCCATATCCTGCATGAGGTGGACATCCTCTCCGACCGGGTCATCATGATGAACCACGGCTACGTGGTGGCCGAAGGCGGCATCCACGACGTCCGCGAAGAGGTCGAGGAGCATCCCATGCAGATCCTGGTCCGCTGCGACCGCCCGGCCGTGCTGGCGGCGCGGATCTTCGAGCTCAACCATGCCGTGGAGGTCAAGCTCCATCCCGATGGTCGCGGCCTGCTGCTGCGGACGAAGGACGCCGCCGGCTTCTACCGGCTCATGAACCGCATCGCTGTCGAGGAAAACCTGACCATGGAGGGCATCCAGCCCGCCGACGACGACGTGCAGTCTCTCTACGACTACCTCATCGGCAACGAAGGAGGCCGCGCATCATGACCCCGTCCGAAATCGCATCCTGGCCCTGGCAGTTGTGGCGCCGCCAGACGGCGGCGGTGACCCGCCTTGAACTGCGCAAATGCCGGCGGGCCCGCCGGATCGTGGCGCCTCTGCTGCTGGCGCTGCTGCCCATCCTGATCATCGGGGCGGTCTCGATCGTGCGGATCGTCATCGGCAAGCCGACCAACTCCGTGAAGCTCGACCAGGGGTACGCCGTCTTCTTTCAGACATTCTTTCTGCGGTTCCTGGTCTTCTTCGGCTGCGCGGTGATGTTCACCGGCGTCTTCCGGGGGGACATGCTGGAGAAAACCCTCCACTACTACCTGCTGGCGCCGGTCCGGCGGGAGGTGATCGCGGCCGGCAAGTTCCTGGCGGCGCTGCTGGCGACCGCCACGCTCTTCAGCTTCAGTGCAGCCGGCTCGTTCCTGCTCATGCGGCTGCCCCTGGGCCGTACCGGCCTCGAGAAATTTCTGTTGCAAGGACCCGGCTGGCACTATCTGGCGGGCTATGTCGGGGTCACGATGCTGGCGTGCCTCGGGTACGGTGCCGTCTTCATCCTGTTCGGCGCCCTGTTCCGGAATCCGGTGCTCCCTGCCCTGGCGCTGTTCGGTCTCGAGAGCATCAACTTCCTGCTCCCCGGCTGGCTCAAGATGTTCAGCGTGGTCTTCTACCTGCAAGCCCTCAATCCCGTGCCGCTGCCGCCCAGCCCGTTCGCCCTGATTACGGATTCGATATCGCCGCTGCTGGCAGTCGCGGGACTGGCGGCGTTCGCCCTCGCCGTTCTGGTACTGACCGCCTGGCGGATCCGCCGCATGGAGATCATCTACACTGCCGACTGACCGGTGGCGACGCCGGTCGGCTTTCCATCATCTGGCTTCGCACCCACCCGCTCGACCGGTTCCGGCAGAACCGGCGTTGACCGGCTGCATCCGTACCCCCCGTTTGACATCTGAAAACAGGTCACCTAGAATGGCAGGCAGGGTTAGGGCATGGCCGACGACACAACCAAGAACCGATCCGATGCCCTCGATTCCACCGACTGGGATCCGGCTGGTTACTCCTTTCTGTTCAGCGCCCACCCGGAGTTCGTGGACGCGCTCTACCGCCAGTGGGCCGCCGATCCGGCCCGGGTGGACGCCAGCTGGCGCCACTTCTTCAGCGGCTTCGATCTGGGGCTCCGGCAGGCCGCGCTGTCATCCACCGGGGCGGACGCCCCGGCCCGCTCCACCGACCGCCCCGCCGCCTTCGATCCGGCCGAGTTCCGGGTGGTCAACCTCATCCACGGCTACCGGTCCCGCGGCCACCTCTTCACCCGGACCAACCCGGTGCGCACGCGGCGTTCGTACGCGCCCACCCTCGACATCGCCAACTTCGATTTAACCCCGAACGACCTGGACAGGACGTTTCAGGCGGGCGCCGAGATCGGTCTCGGTCCGGCGCCGCTCCGCGAGATCATCGCCCATCTTGACGAGACGTACTGCGCCTCCATCGGCGCCGAGTTCATGTACATCCGGCACCCCGAGCGCGTCCGGTGGCTGCTGCAGCGGATGGAGGCCACTCGCAATCGCCCCCGGTTCTCCCCCGAGACCAAGCGCCGCATCCTGGATCGGCTCACCCGGGCGGTGGTTTTCGAGAATTTCCTCCACGCCCGCTTCGTGGGCCAGAAGCGCTTCGCGCTGTCGGGCAACGAGACCCTCATCCCCGCACTGGATGCGCTGATCGTCGCCGGCGCGCGCGCCGGAGTGGCCGACGTGGTCATCGGCATGCCCCACCGCGGCCGGCTCAACGTGCTGGCCAACATCATGGGCAAGCCGCCCCACGACATCTTCGAGGAGTTCGAGGGCAAGCGATACGGCGACGACGTCTTCGTGGGCGACGTCAAGTACCACCTCGGCTACACCCGGACGGTCACCACTCCCGACGGCGGCGCAATCCGCGTGGAGCTCGCCTACAACCCGTCGCACCTCGAGGCGGTGAACCCGGTGGTCGAGGGGATCGCCCGGGCGCGCCTCGACGCCGACCATGGCGGCGACCTGGCGCGGGTGCTGCCGGTGCTCATCCACGGCGACGCCGCCGTGGCCGCCCAGGGCGTCGTCTACGAGGTCATCCAGATGTCCCTGCTGGACGGCTACCGCACCGGCGGCACCATCCACCTGGTGGCCAACAACCAGCTCGGCTTCACCACCAACTACCTCGACGGCCGTTCCAGCACCTACTGCACCGACGTGGCCAAGGTGACGCTGTCGCCCGTGTTCCACGTCAACGCCGATGACGTCGAAGCGGTGGTGCTGGCGACAGAGCTGGCCCTGGACTACCGCCAGGCGTTCCACACCGACGTCTTCATCGATCTGCTGGGCTACCGGCGGTACGGCCACAACGAGTCGGACGAGCCCCGCTTCACCCAGCCCAAACTGTACAAGGTCATCGCCAAGCATCCCGACCCCCGGCAGATCTACCAGATCCGCCTGGCCAAGCGCGGTGAGATCGAGGCGGGCGAAGCCGAAGCCATGGAGCAGGCGTTCCGCGCCGAACTCGAATCGCAGTTCGCCGAGGCGCGCGCCGAACAGCTCCCCCACTGCCACCTGATGGGGGCCTGCGACCGGCGACGGCGCCCCGCCGATTTCAATTTCGTGGATTCGCCCGCCACCGCCGTCCCCGCCGACCGTCTGCTGGACGTGGGGCGGCAGGTCTTCACCGTGCCGGCCGAACGCGCCATCTTCGACAAGATCCGCCGCATCTACGACGGCTGGCTCAACAGCCTCGTGGCGGAGCGCCGGTGCGACTGGGCCATGGGCGAAACGCTGGCCTACGCCACGCTGCTCGCCGAGGGCATCCCAATCCGGCTCAGCGGCCAGGACGTGGAGCGCGGCACCTTCTCACACCGTCATGCCGTTCTCCATCTGGAGGATACCGAGGAGGAGTATATCCCCCTGAACGCCGTCAGCGCCGCTCCAGCGCGCTTCGAAGCCTACAATTCGCTCCTGTCGGAGTACGGCGTGCTCGGCTTCGAATACGGCTATGCGGGCGCCCGGCCACAGGCGCTGGTCATCTGGGAGGCCCAGTTCGGCGATTTTGCCAACACCGCCCAGGTGATCATCGATCAGTACCTGGCCGCGGCGGAAGCCAAGTGGAACCGGTTGAACGGCCTGGTGCTGTTCCTCCCCCACGGACTCGAGGGCCAGGGCCCGGAGCACTCCTCGGCCCGGCTGGAGCGGTTCCTCGGCCTGTGCGCCCACAACAACATGGTCGTCGCCAACTGCACCACGCCGGCCAGCTTGTTCCATCTGCTGCGGCGGCATATGAAATTTCCCGTGCGCGTCCCGCTGGTGGTGCTCACGCCCAAAAGCCTCCTGCGGCACCCCCGGTGCGTCAGTCCGCTCGACGATTTCACCGGCGGCCGCTTTGAACCGGCGCTTGATGACCCGGCCGCCGATCCGACCCGCGTCCGGCGCGCGCTGCTGTGCTCGGGCAAGATTTACTACGATCTCCTGCAACGCCGCGAGGCGGACGGCCGCGACGACACGGCCTTGATCCGGATGGAGCAACTTTACCCGGTGGCCGAAGCCGCCCTGGGCCGCCTGTGGGACAAGTACGCCGGCGCCGAGTGGCGCTGGGTGCAGGAGGAGCCGGAAAACATGGGCGCGGCCTGCTTCGTCCGGCGCAAGTACCCGATCCCGTCGCTCCAGGTGGTCGCCCGGCGGGAGAGCGGCTCGCCGGCCACCGGCTTCCACGAGATCCACCAACTGGAGCAGCGGGAGCTTCTGGACCAGGCGTTCCGGTAGCGCCGGAACGCATCTCATCGAGGGAGCGGAACATGGTGATCCAAGTGAAGGTGCCCGCCGTCGGCGAATCCGTGAGCGAGGCCGTCGTGGGCCGCTGGTTCAAGGAATCCGGCGACTACGTCCGGGTCGACGAGCCCGTCTGCGAGATCGAGTCGGAAAAGGCCACTATGGAACTCAACGCCGAAGCGGCCGGCCGGCTGACGGTGACCGTGCCCACGGGCCGGACCGTCCCCATCGGCGCGGTCATCGCCGAGATCGACACCGCCGCGGCGCCGCCCGCGGGCGTCGCCGCGCCGCCGCGCGCC
>JAAYUB010000071.1 GCA_012517875.1 Acidobacteriota bacterium
GTCGTCGCCGCCGAGCGCGTGCGGCAGCGGGAGGCCGGAACATGCGGCCGTTGAAACTCACCCTGCAGGCGTTCGGCTCATATCGCGACCGGCAGGAGCTCGATTTCGAATCCATCGGCCCGCGGGGGTTCCTGCTCATTCACGGTCCCACCGGCGCCGGCAAGACCACCCTGCTCGACGCGATCTGTTACGCCCTCTACGGCGGCATGTCCGGCGACGACCGCACGCCCCGGCAGATGCGCAGCGACCACGCCCCGGCGGACCTGGCGACCTGCGTCCGGTTCGAGTTCGCCCTCGGTCCGAACCACTACCGGGTGGAGCGCCGGCCGGAGCAGGAGCGGCCCCGGCGCCGCGGCGAAGGTACCCGCACCGAGCCGGCTTCGGCCACGCTCTGGGAGGTCGGCCCCGGCGGCGCGCTGCACGTGCGGGCGTCCCAGCAGCGGGCCGTCACTGAGGCGGTGGAGGAGCTGTTGGGATTCCGGGCCGACCAGTTCCGCCAGGTGGTCATGCTGCCCCAGGACCGCTTCCGGCGGTTCCTCCTGGCGGGTTCCGCCGAGCGGGAGGAGATCCTGGAGGTGTTGTTCCAGACCGAGGGCTACCGCCTCATCCAGGAGGCGCTGGTGCAGTCCGCCCGCCGGCTCAAGGAACAGTGGGAGCAAGTGCTCCAGCGCCGGCAGGAACGGCTGGCGGCCGCCGGCGCCGACTCGCCCGAGGCGCTCGATGCGAGGTGCGGCGAGGTGCGGGCGCAACACCGCCAGGTTGCGGCCGAGGTGGCCCGGCAGGAGACCGCCGCGGCGGGGGCACGGTCTTTGCTGGCGGGGGGGCAGAGCGCCGCCGAGAAATTCAAGGAGCGGGACGCGGCGGAAGCGGACGTTCGGCGGCTCGAGGCCCAGCAGCCGACGATGGACACCCGGACGGAGGAGCTTCGGCTGGCCCGCTTGGTGGTTCCCCTCGAGGGTGCCGCCCGGGCGACGGTCGATGCGGAAGGAGCGGCCCGGGCGGCTCGCGACGAGGCCCGCCGGATGGAAACAGCGCAGCGGACCGCCGACAAGGAATTGCGGGCGGCCCGCGCCGCGCTGGCGGCGGCGGAAGCCCGCGAGGGGGAGCGCGAGGCGGCGGACCGCCGCATCATCCAGCTCGGGGAATGGCGTGGGCAGGTGCGCGCCCTCGACGCCGCCCGACGGACCGCGGCGGAGCACCAGGGCGAATATAGTCTCCGTTCGGACGAACTGGCGGCAGTGGGGAAGCGTCTGGACGCCGTCCGCGCCGAACGGCCGGTAGCGGAAGCGGCGCACCTGGAGGCCGAACGGGCTGCCGCCGCCCTCGCCGGCGCCGAGGCCGATTGCCGCCAGTTGGAGCAGCAGGAGGAAGACCGGAAAACCCTGGCGTCCCTGTTTCGGCAATCGCAGGCGGCGCAGCGGGCGCAGACGGCTTGCGACGCCGCGCTGGTCAAGGCCGAGGCCGCCCACGGCCGGGCGGCCGCCACCCTCGCCGCCGCCCGTGACGCCTTTCTCCGCGCCCAGTCCGGCGTGCTGGCCGCCGCCCTGGCGCCGGGCGAGCCGTGCCCGGTCTGCGGCTCCCGGAAGCATCCGTCGCCCGCCCCGCCGGCTGTCGGCATGCCCTCCGAGACCGGACTGCGCGACCTGGAACGGCAGGCGGACGAGCTGGCCCGCGCCCTGGACGGCACCCGGCGCGACGCCGCCACCACCGCCCGGGATACGGCGACGGCGGCGGCCCGCCTGAAGGACCTCGAGCAGCGGCTGGCTTCCGCCGGCGTCGTGTCCCTGGCCGAGTTCCAGACGCGTCGCCGCCGGGTCCGGACGGAACGCGACCGGCTCCGGGCGGCGAAAGACCGCCTCCCGGAGCTGCGCCGGCGGTTGGACGATCTCCGCCGGGAGGAGGCGGAGTTGCACGCACGCCAAACGGACCTGTCCCGCCGCCAGGCGGCGGCCGCCGCCGCCCGCGACGCGGCCCGCCGCCAAGTGGCGGAACTCGAGCAACAGGTTCCGGCCGAATACCGGGAATCGGCTGCTTTGGAAAAGGCCGACCGGCAGGCGCGGGCAGCGTTGAAGGAGTTGAAGGACACCCTGCGGCTGGCCCGAGAGCGGGCCACCATGGCGGAGTCCGCGGCGGCAAGCGCTGCGGCGCGGCGAACCGCGGCCGGAGAACAAGCGCAGGCGGCGGAGGCCCGACTGGCGAATAGTCGCAGCGCGTTCGAACGTGACTTGGCCGGAGCGGGATTTGCCGACGTCCGGGCCTTCGAATCGGCCCGCCGCGATCCGCAGGCGATCCAGGCCCTGGATCGTTGCATCCGGGAGGGGGAGGCCGCCTGGGGCGCCGCCAGGGAGCGGCTCGTCCGCGCCTGCCGCGCTGTGAAGGGCTTGGCCGTCCCCGACCTGCCGGCCCTGCAGGCGAATGTGCAGGCGGCGGAGAGCCTGCACCGACAGGGTGTCCAGGTCGAGGCGGAACTTCGGGCCCGCCTGGCCCAGGCCGAGGCCCACTGCGCCGCCCTGGCGGCGCTAGCCGGCGAAGCCGACCGGCTCGAGGAGCGGCACCGGGTCATGGGCCGACTGGGCGAGGCGGCCGCCGGCCGGAACAACTTCCGGGTCACCTTCCAGCGTTTCGTGCAGGGGGCGCTCTTCGACGAGGTGCTGGACGCCGCCTCCCGCCGGCTGGCCATCATGAGCAAGAACCGCTACCTGCTGCGCCGCGCCGGGGTCGGCCCCGATCGACGGAGCATGGGCGGGCTGGATCTGGAAGTGGACGACGGCTACACCGGCAAGGCGCGACCCGCGGCGACGCTGTCGGGGGGTGAGAGCTTTTTGGCGGCGCTGGCGCTGGCGCTGGGGCTGGCCGACGTGGTCCAGGGCTACGCCGGCGGCGTCCGCCTGGAGACGCTCTTCATTGACGAGGGCTTCGGCAGCCTCGACGAGGAGTCGCTGGACCTAGCCCTCCGGGCCCTGGCGGAGCTGCAGGCCGGCGGGCGGCTCGTGGCGGTGATCTCCCACGTGGCCGAGCTGCGCGAACGCATCGACACGCGGCTCGAGGTGATACCCCCGCGCACCGGCAGCACCGCCCGGCTGATTGCGGGTTGACGCACTTTTTCCGGACGGCCGGCGGAATCGCCCCATACAACCGGGAGACGGCGCCCGATGGGAACGGAAAACATGATGTTCGTCACAGGTTCAAAATTTATCGCTTGCATTTTTTTTCGTGCTGCCCCTATCATGGCAGTGTCGATTCACAAGCAGGTGGCAGCCGCGAACGCCCTCGTCAGGGGCGGCGATCTTTCCGGCGTTCGCGGCAGAACGACATACAGGGCTGGCATGGGGAATTCGACAACTACTCACAATTTTGTTTTTGATCCATTTTGACCTCTATAGTTCCAGGAACTCATGGGAGGACAAGTATGACGTTTTCTTCGCCCGATCATTCAATCACAGGCTCTGAAAAAAAGGCATCTCCTCAATCGGCGACAATCACCATTCGCTTCACAACGCCGGCATTCTTGGGAGGTGCGGATGGCTCGTCGGAAATCCGAACGCCGCCGATCAAAGCACTATTGAGACGTTGCTGGCGGCTAGCGGCCGCGAGCAGCTATCAATACGATTTTCAAATGCTTCGGGAGGCGGAAGGAAATCTCTTCGGCCATGCATGGCTGAAAAATAATGGAAAGGCCTGGGCCATGAAAAGCCCAATTACCATAGGAGTATACCAGAAAAACACTAAATACCTGACAACTTGGGGAAGAGATCCTAAAACAAAGCATGTCGAGGTCGAAAGAGTAGCAGACAGGATGATCGGTTCGCACCTTTATTTGGGATATGGTCCCCTAATACCCAAAGGGAAAACTGATCTGAAAACACCCCCTGCTCTTGACGCCGGGACAGAACTGGAAATCAGGTTCTCTGGGTGTGGGATCGGGCAGTTGGCATCTCAACTACAGCAGATTCTTACCGTCATGCACTGGGTGGAATCCTTGGGGGGGCGGAGTCGAAATGGCTGGGGATCATTCATAATCTCAAGTGTTAAGGGTTGTGAGTTCAAGCCTTCAAAACCGTCTGACGACCTCAGCAGCATGTCTCAGCCGTTGGGCCAATGTCTTGCACGATGTTGGCCTGCTGCTATAGGTAAAGATAATAAAGGATTATTGTCTTGGACCACTAAAAACACTTTCTCAAGTTGGGATTTGGTCATGCAGGAACTTGCCCGTCTGAAAATAGGTCTCAGAACACAGTTCAACTTTCAGGGACAAAATTTGCAAAGGCGCCATGTGATCGCATATCCCGTGACTAATCACTATATCGGGCAGAATAGATACGATGACAAGTGGAAAGATCAAAGATTAACTAATCAACTTCGACTGAAAACTGTCCAAGAGGCGAATGGATTCAAAGGCTGCATTGTCCACGTGCCTGCTGGAATTCCAGACCACATAATCCGCTTACTTTCCCGCGAAGACCAAAACAAAGTGAAGCAGTACGAGATCGAAGTCTGGCCTCTAATTCATCAATATTTGGATCGCGAAGCGACGCGCTGGTAGCTGAGGAGGCATGATGAACACATCCGATTTCTGGAGACTGAAACTGGCTGCCCTGCTTCATGATCCGCCTGAAAAAGCGCTAGTGCTCATGAAAGATCCGGCTGGTCACGAGGGGGGCACCGTCGCCTGGATCGCCGATCAGCTGCATCTCAACCTGTCGCCCGATGAATCCACCGTCATTCGGCGCGCGGACCGGTGGGCTTCCGCCGCCGACCGTCCACAGTTCCCGAGAGAGAGCCAGGCTGGTCCGTATGAGCGCTGGACCCAGGTCGATTATTCAAAGGAACCGGTGTTCATTCATCCGCTGTCCGGTCGTCGTCACGCAATCCGCCAGAAGCTTGAGGATATCCCATGGGAATGGATGAAGGATGTCTCCAGTCGGCATCTCTCGAAGCTCATCCGGCGGGATGCAGCGGGAAATATCAATCTCCGTTTGACGTTTCTGGCGATGTGGCGGCTGGCGCCGATTCCTCCTGAAGAGACAGAATATGATTTGGGCGAGCTGTGGAGCATCCTCCCGGCCGACACGCGTGTGCCGGACCACAGCATCTGGGAACACGCCCGATTGACATCGGCTTTCACGGGGGCATCCGCACCGGGCGGGCAGCCCGCCCTTATCCTGGTTTCGATGGGTCCCGTGCAGACGTGGATTGCCCAATCCCGCTCGACATCCGATCTGTGGGCCGGCTCGCATTTTCTCTCCCGCCTGAGCTGGGAGGCGATGAAAATGGTCTGCGAGCGGTTCGGACCCGATGCCCTACTGCTGCCCAATCTTCATGGGACTCCACTGGTGGACGCCTGGTTGGAAGAATCGGGTGTTTCAATCCCCGATGTGTCGGGTTGGAAGCATTTGAAATCGGACGCCAATCCCCTGTTCACCGCAGCACTCCCCAATCGTTTCATTGCGTTGATTCCCGCTGAAGGAATCGACGAATTCATGGTGGAAATGGAGCACAGGGTCCGTGATTGGGTCCGGCGTCAAGTCGAAGGGGCGGCCGGGTTGCTATTGCAAAAAGGAGGGCGCACAGCTGAAATTCCAACTGGCATGTCTTCACAGATTGATAAGCAGCTCCTGGGATTCCCCGAATTCCATTGGTGTGCAGTTCGTTGGCCGGCTGGGACAGAAGACGGCCAGTTCAAGGCGGCGGTGGAAGAATTGGGCCAATCGATGGCCCTGGTCTACCCGGACGGCTCCTCCAGTTTCTTCGACCATCCTTCCTGGCGGGTGGTCAGTGGGGCGGTTGAAGTGTCGGGGGCCAAATTCTATCAGCCGAATCCGGGAACGTGCTACCCAGCGATTTACGATCTAGCGGACCGGCTGTTGGCCGCCGGCAAGTCGCTTCGCGCCTTCGAGCAAGCTGTCCATGCGGGATATCGGTGCAGTATGTGCGGCGAGCGGGAATGGCTCACCGACGATCCTGACCTCCTTACCAAACCTCCGGGCCAGCGTAATCAAAGCATCTGGTCCCGCGTGGCGGAACATGCCCCTTCCCTGGCCAAGCGAGGGGAGCATCTCTGCGCGTTGTGCACGTTGAAAAGGTTCTGGCCCACTCTCTTCCGGACAGAAGTGGAACAGATGGCCGCCGGTGTGCAGCGCTACACGGTTTCGACGCACACCATGGCCCTCGCGGCAGGCATGGAGCGAATGCTGACAGCTGACCCAGAACACTCATCCTGGATCCAACTGGCCGATCTGATCAAGGTGTTTGGCGAGGATCTTTGGGAATCCGCTCTGCCTCGAGCTCTTGTCCAACAAATGTTCAAAAATGAGCATGAAGATCTGATTCGACGACTGCCGACACTGATGGACCGGATTCGTGAAGCCGGCGACGACAAGGCCATGCGCAAGGTAGAATCGATCGTCCAGGCGCTCTCCGGTAGCAAGCCGGAAACCTACTATGCTTTGATTCTCATGGACGGAGATAGGATGGGCGCGTGGCTCAGCGGTACAGAAGCTTCCTTGGGTAGTGTGTACCGGGATGCCTGGCATCCTCAGATCCTAAAAGCGATTGCCCAAAAAGGACTGGATCAGGGACCTCTGGCTGACTACTTAAATGCTCAGCGGTTGCCGTCGCCCGGACGGCACAACGCCATTTCGACTTCGTTGAATCACTTCGCGCTTGAGATAGCACCGTGGGTTCTGGAGCGGCAGTTCAAGGGGAAAATTCTATATTCAGGCGGTGACGATCTTCTGGCCCTGCTGAGCCTGGACGATCTGCTGCCGGCGATGGAAACGCTCCGCTGCCTGTATTCCGGTATTGAGCCGAGCCCTGCTGTCTCTGCCAAATGGATCGAAGGCAGCCAAGTACGGGTTAAAGACGGCTATGTCTGGATGAAGGGACGGTTGTTCCGAACAATGGGCGAGAAAGCGACAGTCTCGGCGGGGGTGGTGATCGCCCACCATACTGCGCCGTTGGCGATGGTGCTGCGAAACCTGCGTCAAGCGGAGAGAACCGCTAAAAGGCAGGGGCGCGATGCATTCTGTGTGATGCTTCAGAAGCGCTCGGGCGGCCGGATCGAGCTGGTGTCCAAATGGCGCGTGGGCATTGACGGCGGAGAGATCCCGATTGTTCCAATCCTGATGGAACTGCGCGATGCGTTTGCACAGACCGTCTCGCGCCGGGCCGCCTACAACCTGCAGGTTTGGTTCGATGGAATGGCGCCGGAAGCCGATGTAGCCATGTTGCAGCGCCTGATGGCGTACCAGTTCTATCGCCAGCGGAAAAACAAGGATGACAAAAAGAAAGAAGCGTTGGCGGGATTGGCGCAGAAGGTTGCCGATCTCACGATCACAACGGCCGATCGGCCGGATTTCCTGGCTCGACTGCTGACGACTTGCGAATTCATCGCCCGGGAGGGAAGGCAATGAGCACCTGTGTCATGATATCCCCCATCGACGTTTGCCTCTTTCGCGGAAACCGCTTGTTCGGAGCCACCAGCGAACACAACGAAACCACCATGCCGCCCTGGCCGTCCGTGTTCTCCGGAGCGATCCGATCCCGAATTCTGGCTGACCGGGGAATCGACTGGACGCATTTTCTGAAGGGCACACTCAGGGATGCACAAGTTCTGAAAACTGTCGGCACCGCCGACGCACCCGGACCGCTCCGTCTGACGTGGCTGACTCTCTTCTCCGGCGGCCAGGCTTGGTTCCCACTCCCGGTGGACCTGGCGGTATTTTCCGATCAGGATGAAGATGTGGTCCCGCTTGAACCTTTGACGCGCTCAGCCCTCGCTCAATTCAAGGCCGCCTACCCGCTCGATTCGATTCCCGTGCTACGGCGACAAAAGGCGTCCAAGCCGTTGTCCCGTTGGGTGAACGGCGCCGGCTTGGCCAGCCACCTGAAGGGACTGCCGGTCAAGGCCAAGCATCTGACTGCGCCGTCCAGGCTCTGGGACACCGTTGACATGTTGGGCATCGCGCTCGCCGGCGAATCGCGAACGGCGGATGAGGGTAGGATATACACCTCGGAAGCGGTGACTCTGTTACCTGGGGTGTCGTTCATCGCCGGATTTGACGGACATGGCGACCTGCTGCCCGCGGACGGATTGGTGCGCCTGGGTGGCGATGGGAAATCAGCATCCATCCATCCGGTGACGAATGAATTTGATTTCGGCATATTGTCAGTCCCGATCACCGGCAATAAATTTCGGATCATCCTCTCGACTCCCGGCGTTTTCCCGGATGGCTGGATACCGCCGTGCGTCGGGATCGAGCAGGGTGAATTCCTTCTGCGAGCCAAGGATTTCACCGCCCGGCTGGTTTCAGCCGCTGTTCCAAGCTATCAGACGATCAGCGGTTGGGATGTCGCCCGGCAAGAGCCCAAACCGTCAATGCGCATGGCGCCCATCGGTTCGGTGTACTGGTTTGAGACAATATCGGGGGATACAACAAAGTTCGTGGTATTGCTCCGGCGGGACGGCTGGTGGCCGCTGATTGCCAGTCAGTTGGGGGGCGAGTTGACAAAGGCGTACGCCGCGCGGCGGGCGGAAGGATTCGGCAATGTCTGGGTCGGGAATTGGAAATAAGGCCAGGAGGTGATAGATGTTTCAAGAGAAGAAAGTCATGTTCGTTTACTGCGTGAGCCCCCTCCACATGGGCGCGGGCACCGCCTTGGGCGCCGTGGACAATCCCATCCAACGGGAACGCCATACCGGCCATCCGGTCATGGCCGGTTCGGGGATCAAAGGCGCCCTGCGCCACCATCTGGCGATCCACAAAAGCGCGGGTGGCCAACAGGCCGATCTGGACGTTCTATTCGGTCCGGATCCCGAGGGTTCAGCGGAGCACGCCGGGGCGGTGAGTTTTTCCGATGCCCAGAGCGTGTTGTTTCCCGTTAGGAGCCTGCGGGAATCCTATGTGTATGCCACGTCGCCAACCGCACTGGAACGCCTGCGCCGGATGCTCGTGCTCTGCGGGATCCAGCAGGCGGCGGGATGGAAGATTCCCAAGGTGGGTTCCGACGATCAGTGCGTGCTCCTTGATGATGCGCTCAAAGCCAGCAATAAAAAGTTGGTGCTTGAAAGCTGCCAGTTTTCGGCGGATGACGGTGGCAAGGCGGAGCTGGAGAAAGTCGCTCGGTGGATGTCGGAGAACGGCCTACCGAAAGATCCGGGAACGGAGTATTTCCGCTCGAAAATCGCACGGCATCTGGTACTGCTGTCGGACAATCGGTTCAATTACTTCGTGCAGCACACCACCGTCGTTGAACCCCACGTCCGCATCTCCGATGAAAGCGGCACGGCGGAGGACGGCGGATTGTTTTACACGGAAAACCTGCCCGCCGAGACGCTCATGGCCGGCATGGTCCTCTGTTCCATGGAGCGGCGAAAAAAAGGCGACACGATGAAAGACTTGATGCAGGCTGACAACGTCCTTAACGCCGTGACCGGATTGCTTGACGGCTCTCTGGTCCAGATGGGCGGTGACGCCACGACGGGTCGTGGCCAGGTCCAGATCAGGTTTGCATGATTTGACAAGGAGGACCCAGCACATGAAAACTCTGGATCAGGAACGAGCGGCATTTGCCTGGAGCAAGGTGCAAGGGAAGACTAAGGAATATTCCAACATCGCCAAAGGTGCACCGGCCCTGATCATGGGCAATGGTTTGATGCAGGCTCTGGCCTTCTACCAGGATAAGAAGGGAGCGGCCAGCCAGTTGGGTGATGATCTCCGGGCTTGGATCTGCCGGCAGTATGCCGATCAATTCAAAGGCAAAGAGCAATTTGTTGCTTTCATGCAGACGCTGACGGCGGTCGATTCCGACATCTACATTCAGGTCACCGAGGAGAGCCTTGAATTTCTTCGTTGGCTCCGTCAGTTTGCGGCGGCGGTTCTGTAGCTTTGGATGTACAGGAGAGCCCCATGACCACGATGGCCTACAACGAATTGCGTCAAGTCGTCGAAGCTGATCGATCCTATGCATCGCCGGGACTGCGCTTCGGATTGTATTTTGATGGTTGGAACCCGGCGGTTTTCACGCCGGTCAAAACCGACAAGAAGGAAGCGTTGAAGAAAGCATGTGCGTTGCAGGCCGCTCACAAGGACTTGATCCATTCCCTGATCGAACGGCAGCGAGGAATCGCGGAATCGATTCAGTCGCGGATCGCCTGGCGTGGTACGATGTTCTCTCTGGGGCCGTTTGTGACCGGCCTAGGGTTGGAACACCCGCTGGAAAACGGCTTCTCGTTCCTGTCGCCTTATGGGGTTCCATATCTGCCTGGCAGTGCCGTAAAGGGAGTAGTTCGTCGAGCGGCCGAAGAATTGGCGCTCTTCGAGCCCGATCCGGATGGTTGGAGCGTGACCCGGGTGTGGTGGCTGTTCGGCTTTGATGAGAACAGCGCCTTTTTCAAGAAGAAAGAAAAGGACACGCCGGATGTAATTGCCCAGGAGCTGGCGAGATGGCGAAGCGCCTATGACGCGGCGATTTCAGCATGCGACCCGGTGGAGATCGAGGCGATCATTCGCTTGCTGCCGGATTCCAAGGACCGGGATGAGTGGCGGAGCAGGGGGTTGGAGTTCCTGAGGGAACTACCTGAAAACCGGGAGCTGCGTCGCAAGCTCCATCTCGTGGGCTCACTCCGCTTTTGGGATGTCTATCCTGAGATAGCCGGGGGCAAGCTGAGTGTGGACATTATGAATCCCCACTTCAACCATTATTACCAAGGAGACCGGCCGCCGGGGGATTGGGGATCACCCAATCCCATATTCTTCCTCACCATTCCCGCCGGCAGTTCGTTCCAGTTTGTTGTGGAGCGCTCCGAAACCGCCGGCATGCCGTCGTCCATCCATGACTTCATTGGTGCCGGCATTGAGCAAGTCATGCTATTTTCGTTCAAATGGATGGGGTTCGGCGCCAAGACTTCACTGGGGTATGGGCTGATGGGTTCCGAGTCGGAACTGCCCAAATCCACCGCACAGCCAGGTAAACCGGCCAACGACACAACACCCCAGGTCCAAAAGAAAGAATTCTCTGTGCCTCCACAGACCCACAAACCGGCTCACAAAGGTTCGTATCATCAGCCAACGGCTGAACCGCAGACAAGTAAACCGATTGTAATTCAAGCTGATTCCAGTCTTCCGGATGAAACTCAAAGGTTGAAGGCGGTCCTGGTGACAGCGGTCGCCAATGGTAAAGCTCGCATAAAATTTGAAAACGGCGATGAGATGGATGCCAGTAAATTCCCTCCTTACCCTCTGACTCCAGCCGGGCGCCGTTGCACCGTGGAAGTAACAACGCGGGGAGGAAAGCCGATTAAAGCAATATTCAAAGGATTTATCTAAGTGTTCAATTTGTTGTCGTCATGAAGCGATAATGATGAATACGCAACACCTGATCTGCACGGTGGGGACGAGTCTGTTCGTCACCAACCTGCCGCGGCTGGATGAGCAGTCATCGGGGGCTTCGGTTTCGACGGATGAAGCGGCTGTTGCGCGCGCCTGGCGGTGTCACGATTGGCCGTCGTTGGCACAGGCGATGCGATGCCTGCCGCCTAATCGGCGTCTGTTGGGCGCTGAGATCAATTCGATTCAAAGCATGCTGGACAGGCAGTTCATTCCGGACGCCTGCGGCTTGACCTTTCTGCATTCCGATACGGCTGATGGGAAGAATACCGCCTCCGTGCTCCGGGACTATTTCGTCGGACGCGGGTTTGCACCGGTGACCGCGGTGGTGGTGCCGGGATTGAGAGATGACAATCCCCGCCTGTTCCGAACAGAAGGCCTGAGGAATCTGGCTCGGTTGATCTGTCGGACGATTCACGATTATGGGCCTGAACAGTGCGCCATCAACGCCACGGGTGGGTATAAGGCCCAGATCGCCATCGCCGTGCTCATCGGCCAGGCTCTGTCGGTTCCCGTCTACTATATGCATGAGCGGTTCGCCGAGGTGATCGACTTTCCGCCGATGCCTGTGGCGATGGATTTCACTCTCTGGATGACAACGTCCGGGATTCTGTGGCGGCTCAGTCGCGACACCCAGCCGCAGCCGGCCGCTGATTTTTCCGAGGAGTGGGACGAGCGGCTGGAGCCCCTCGTCAACCGCGAGATGATCGATGGCGCCGAGTATCTGGAGCTCTCACCCGTCGGTCAGATCTTTCACGAGACGTTCACCGAGCGGTTCCGGCGGATGGCACCGGAGCTGCTGCCGCCCAAAGCGACTCGGAAAAAGCCGCCGCGTTGGGAAACGGGCGGCTTGCGGGCGCATCCGGAGATCCTGGCCTTCATGGAACGTCTCACCGCGGCGGCGGACTTTGTGGAATCGTGCGCCACCGTCTATTTCAACCCGGATTTGCCGAACCCTACCCGTTTCCGTTTGGGCAGCCACGGCATCGAGGCGGTTTTCTCCGCCGGTACGTGGACGGTGAGAATCCGCGTCGATACGACGGCGGAGGGGGACATCCAGCGTCGCGCCGCCGTGGCATGGCTCAACGACTGGCTGAACCGCTGATGCGGCCAGGCAAGTGAGATTTTGAGCCCGCGATGAAACGCTAGCAGTTCTGCTTTCGGTTGATCAACCCGTCTCCATCGGCATTGAGCACCGGCCCTCTATACTCTTTACACTTTTGGTTGAATTGGCCCCTCGAAGGTCCGTCCGGTAGGCACAGATTCAACAATCCGGTTTCAGGCTTCGGGATGCCGACGATCTGTCCGAGTTCGTCCAGATCGTCGGGACTCACGGGCTCAAACCCGTGGGCGAAGATGCTTTGGTTCCGGCTGACGCCGAGTTCGCGCAGCCTGACGCCGATGCCGATGGAATTCGGCGGCAGGGCGGGATCGCCCATCGCGACCAGCAATGCATACTTGGCCATTAGCGCCAAGGGTTGAGTCAGTTCCAGGGCCGGTAAGCCGATCTGTCGGCACGCTTCCTGATAAGCGGCCAAGAGCCCGTCGGTACCGGCAGGGATTGCGATACCAGCCGGAATTCGGGCCGGCAGCCGATCATCCGGTGATTCGACCCGGCTGTCGCAGGCGATTCCGTAATCCACCCGCAGGCGCTCCGTCAGGCAGGCTTCCGCCAGTCGATAGTACAAAAGCGCGGCGTGGTTGCGCCGTCCTGCCGCCTGTTCCTGGCTCGCTCTGATGAGCAGCTCCGCTAACAATGGCAACCGATGCCGAGTGTTCCAGTCGACTGTCCCGGCCATGGCTGCCGACAATTCGTGGCAGATAACCCGTAGTTTGACCGCTGCCTGTTTGAGCACCTGGTGACAGGGCGTTTGGTTGATGGGGCGGCCGAGCGCGTCGATTGATTGCTCGATACGGGCCGCCAGATCACCGGCTTCGGCGGGCAGCAGGGCATCCCGCAGACGGCACGCGTCGATCCACAGGCGGGTCAAGCGGACGAGTTGGTCGGCGTCCGGGTACGCGTCAAGCTCATCCAGGATCCGCCGGGATGAGTCGAACGCGCCGGAAGCGACCATTTCGCGAGAACGCCGCAATCCCTCGCGGCGGATGACTTCCTGAGGCTCGGGGAGTTCCATCAACCGGCCGGTGCCGGCGATGGGTCGACCGTCCGGCGTGTACTCGGCTTGGAAATGAAGGATTCGGGAACCTGCAACCTGAGCGTGCCGGACAAGGAGCGCCGCATGAACTTTCGAGCCACCCGTGATCAGATATCCAATGCGGCGAGGGTTGACGGATATTGTCTGTTGGACCAGAGTGGGCAGGATTTCCGGTTCGGTCAACCCGGTTTGCCCTTCCTCGGGATACTCGCGGATTACCGGAGCCGCTCCCGGGCCTGGCCATCGCGCCTGCCAGGCGCGAATCTCTTGGAAAGGTATCCGGGGCAGGTCTGCAGTCCGCAAAAGAAGCGCTGATTTAGGCTGGATGGATAAGAGGGTGCCGGCGATGCTGTCCGAATTGGAGGCAATGCCCACGACTAGATCAACTTGCGGATATGTCTCTAGAAACCGGCTGAGTTCCGCGGCGATGTCCGGTTTGAAAAAATTGTCATGAACCGGCATGATACGGCCTCCTGATCGGAGTAATTGATTATACACTGACCATCAATCTCTTGGACACCATGTGGAATTCCACTATATGGTTTCGAGAGAGGTGGTGATTTGTTTTGGTTCGCCGTTCTTGGCTGATCACGTGGAATCGGGAACGTGAAATTCCCGTCGAACCCACAAGCTCCGTTCAGGAGGCATGATGCATTTGATCATCTTCGGCATCGCGGTGGTGATCGCGATCTTTTTCAACTGGAAGGTCAACGCCGTGAACTGCCTCATCAATGTAGGCCTGTTGCTGCTCAACCTGTTCTTGGGCGATGCTGTTTTGTGGGACTGCATCAACGCCGGCTACAGCGCGGTGGGTACGGCAGTCCATTATTATTATGATGTCATCCGAAAGAAATGAACAGTGGCCTGTACGCCGCGTTCGCCGAACGCGGTCCGGCAACGAGGCACGACCTGCAACCGGAGCTTACCCTCGATGTTGAGGCACCGTCTCTGACTGATTAAATTCCGTGGATGTCTGTCGAACGCGCGCAATGGACTGCCCTAAGCGGGAAGGCGCGGTGCAATTCATCGTCACCGGTAATTGAACGTGAACCGGGCGGCGAAGGCGGCCAGGCCGGGGCGGGGGAGCGGGCCGGGCGGGGCGCCCAGCAGCCGCTCGGGAGTCTCGCCCAACTGGGATTCCCGCCACTGCGTCCGCAGCTCGGGCGCCGCCTCCAGCGCCCGGCGGATCCGCCCCCGCACCTCCTCGTGGTGGAACTCCGGCGTCGCGCGGCCCTTTTCAGCGGCGTGCAGGATCCACCGGGCCACCATGGCCGCGCGGATCCATTCCAGCGTGACCGAGGCGGCCTCCGGCTGGACTAGGCTGATGCCCTGCAGCAGCGTCTCGCCCGCTTCCGGCTGCGTTTCCGCGGCGTGGAGCGCCTGGTAGAAGGCGCAGAACTCGGCCGGGTGCTCCGCGGCGCGATCGCCGAGCGCCGCCTCCAGTGACAGCTCCAGCGCCAGCCGGTCCAGTTCGCGGACTTCGTCCGGCGCCAGTCGGCTCTGCCGTCGGAGTTCCCAGGCCGCCTTCCAGCACAGGGCCAGGGTGTACGGGTCGCCGCGCTCCGCTGCCGCACGCACCGGTTCCGGCCAGCGGACGTCCGTCCCCGCCAGCCCCGCGGCCAGCTCCGCGGCTTCCCCGAGTCGGCCCTGATCCAGGTAGAGGTGGGCCAGGAAATTCCGCTCCACCCGCTCCTCGCCCTTCCGTTCGAACAGCTCCACCGCGCGGTTGAAGCACGCCTCGGCGCGGCTGAACTGCTCGCCGGCAGCATCCAGCGGCGCCTGGAAGGCCAGCGCCTGTCCCAGCGAGCCGTACAACTCGCCGAGGAGCTGGTCGCGGCCGGGCCGCACTCCGAAGAACCGCTCCAGGGCACCCATCTCCGACTCCCGCAGCCGGATGCAGCCCTCCAGCAGGTGCTGGGCCTCCCGGAACTGGAACATGTTGGCGTGGTAGACGCTCCGGTGGTTGAGGAAGTCGAGGTAGAGGGCCGCCCCCTCCGGCGTCCGGCACACCGTCTCCCGCATCGCCTCGCCGGCGGCCATGGCGTCGGCGGCCCGGTCCAGGCGGCCCTGGTGGTTGGCGCAGGCCAGGAGGTCGCGCTGCACGCGGAAGCGCAGGGCCGCCAGCCCCGGCTCCTGCGGGTTGTCCGTCCAGAGGCGCTCCAGCGGCGCCGCGAGCCGCTCCAGGATCCGGCGGGCCGTCTCTTCGTAGCCCGAGCGGCGCAGCAGGTAGCGTCGGGCGGCGCTCTCGATGAGTTCCAGTTGCGCTTCCGCCGGCTCTTTCAAGAGCCGGTCCGTGGCTGCCTCGAGCAGTCGGCGGGTCGGTTCGGCGTAGTAGGGGTGAGCGGCCAGGGCCTCCACCGCCGACCAGTCGGCGATGATGCCGGCGGCGTCGCCGTGGCGCAGGCGGCGGAACAGGCCGCGGTAGAGGTCGTCGAGCGGGCCGTAGACAAACCGGTGGCGGGCGTGTCGGGCCGCCGCCGCAGCCAACTCCTTCAGGTTCCGGGCGTCGCCGAGGCCGGGCGCGCTGCGTCCGGCGAAGGGTGCCAGGTCGTCGGCGGGCAGGAACTGGCCCAGCAGGTTGCTCAAAAAATCGGCGAGCTGATGAAAGGGGCCACCCGCCGTCACCGCGACCACGTGGAGCGAACCCAGCTCGTTCGCCCGCGGGGTGCCGACCGCCTCCAGGGCCGCCTGGCGCAGCGCCCCCAGCAGGTAGCCGTCCCGCACCAGCCGGTACAGGAGGTTGCCATGCTCGTCCCGCCGGTCGTCCACCGGCTCGAAGCCGAGTTGGGCCAGGATCTCCTGGGCGCCGCGGTCGCCGGGCGGGACGGGGAAGAGCCGGCTGGCCGCCTGGACGGCGTACGCGTCGGCCTCGCCGAGGTTCCGGTCGTTGCCGAACAGCAGGTTTTCCAGCAGCCGCGTCACCATGGACAGGTACCGGTTCCCGCCCAGCGCGTCGGCGGCGAACTGCGGCACGTTCAGCACATCCTGCCCGTACCGGATGTAGCAGAATTCGACGCCGCGGCGGGCCAGCGCCGGGAACAGCTCCTTGTACAGGGCCGTCCGCCGGGTGCCGGTCTCGGCGCCCCGCCGGTGCAGCGCGTCGTGGCCGCGGAGGATCCGCACCACCTCGGCCTCCAGCGCCGCCTCGTCGACGCCCAC
>JAAYUB010000072.1 GCA_012517875.1 Acidobacteriota bacterium
AAGGCGTCGAAGAAGTCGTTCTGCTTGGCGAACTTGTCGGCCAGAACCCCGGCGCTGGTGGCGACGCTGCTCCACAGCCCCTTGTCGTTTTTCACCCGGACCGACACGTAGTACGTCTGGCCGTCGGCCGCGGTGAAACTCGCGTTGATCGTCCCGCCGGGCGCCGTGATGGTCCCCGTGGTCCACGGCCGGGTGTTGGTGCCGCCGGGCGTGGTCCCCACGGCGTACTGGTACTGGCTGAGGAGGGACTGGGGGTCGGTGGACGCGTAATAGATGACCGGTGTGGCCAGGCCGGTATTCGGATCCCACGCCTCCAAATATCCCTTGCCCTCGCCCACGACCACCACCGGCTGGGACGGCGGCGTGTCGTCCAGGGGGACCGGGTCCACGGAACCGCCCTGGTGGTAGAAGTAATCCCACGCCAGGTTCTGCTGATAGGCCAGAAGGCGGACCTGGTAGATGTCGATGGCATGACCGGCGGGATCGTCCAGGATGAAATCGGCACCGAACGCGCTCACGTACAGGCGGGAGATGTCCGGGTTGGCGCCGTTGTCGATGAACTCATGCTCGACGAAGAACAAATAGTCCTGGCCCTGGACGATCTGAGCGCTGGTGGCTCCGCTGGCGACCAGGCAGCCGTTGACATATTTCCGGAAGGAGTGCCAGCAGATCTCGTTCGCCTCGTACGTGAACCGCAGCACGTAATAGCCCTGGAGGCCCTCCAGGCGCACCTCGAACCAACTGTCGCTGTCATAGGCGGCTAACGGCCGGAGGACCGCCTCGAACGTGAACTTGGGCGCGGGACGAAGCTTGCGCTTCAACCCGGCCAGTCCGGAGCCGGGGGCGATGATCACGGAGTCGGTCGCCGCGTCATGGGTGATGGACTGGTAGGCCGGGTCGTACTCCTTTTCCAGCACGCTGCTGTCAAGGGGGCCCGGATCCGTGAAGTCGCCGGACTCGGCGGTATAGACCAGACCGGGTACGTATTGGAAGGTGGCGCTGGTGATGGGCACCGGGGTCACCGCCATGGACGTGTTGGTGGCCGTGACGCAGAGGCGGTAGGTGTGCCCGGCCACCAGGTTGGCGTTGGGGAGGACGAACCGGCCGGCCGCGCCCTGCGTCCAGCGGTAATCCGGCGCCCCGCCGGCGGTCTCGTCCTTGAGCCCGATGTGGTAACAGGCCACCACGGAGTCCGGTTCCGCCGCCTCGGGGAAATTCACCAGCAGCACCTGCTTCGAGGCGATGACGGGGAACTCGTCGGTCGGCTGGTGGTAGCTCAGGACGACGATCGCCCCGGCCGGGAATTCCGGCGGCGTGGCATCGGAGAAGGTGGTGGCCGAACGCTCGACGGACGGCGCACTGGTGTTGCCGGCGGTGTCCACGGCCACCACCTGGTAGTAGTAGGTCACGCCGTTGAGCAGGCCGTCGTCCACGTACGTGGTGTCCGCGCCCACTGCGGGGGCGCACAGGGCGATCCGTTTGTCTTCGCCCAGCACGAATCCAGGGTTGGTGTCCCGGTAGATGTGGAACTCGGCCAGCCGGCCGCAGTCGGCGCCGGTCATGGTCAGGTGGATGGACTGGTAGTCCAGGGTTTGGGCCGACTTGAAATTGACGGTGGGCGCGATGGTGTCCTCAGCGTGAACAGTCACGGCCAGCGCCCCCGACTTGAAATCGAGTGCGAGGTCATCCGAGCAGAAGTTGTCCACCCGGGCGCGGTAATAATAGGTGGTGTCCTGGGTGACGCTCTTGGTCTGCCAGATGGTGTTGCCCTGGCTGTACACGGGGGTGGCGGTGAAGGTGGCGAACGACGGATCGGTGCTCTCGTCGAGGTACATCTGGTTGAGCGAACTCCAATTCTGGCACCCCACGACGAGTTTGTAGGGCAGGCCGCTCACGGCGCAGGCGTTGCCGGTGAGGCTCAATTGGTGTGGATTCGGGTAATATCGCACCCGAACATGGTTGTCGGACGTGACGGCGGCGGTGGTCCCGTCGGCATACTCGGCCCGGCCCTTAAACCGATAATAGTAAGTGCCGGCAGTGTAGGGACTGTTTTCGATGGATACCTGCCGGTCATAGATC
>JAAYUB010000073.1 GCA_012517875.1 Acidobacteriota bacterium
CCGGTCGGTGCTGGGCGGCGATCTCTGGATCGAGCGGGCCGCCCCGCTGCAGAACGTGGACCTCGTGGGCTTCGTCCAGCTGCTGGCCGGCATGGAATTCTCCAGCGGCGGGAACGGCTCCGGGAAGCTGTTCACCGAGACCACGCTCAACGTGAATCTCAAGGGCGAGCGGTCCGTCCGGATCGAAACGGACAGTCTGGACATCATCGGCAGCGTGGACCTGCAGATCAAGGGATCGCTGGACCAGCCGGTGGTCCGCGGCGCCCTGGTGGTCAACAACGGTGAGATCATGTTCCGGATGAACCGGTTCACCGTGGACCGGGGCCTGATCTCGTTCATCAATCCGGCTGAGGTCGATCCGGAACTTAATCTGCAACTATCGAGCGACATCAAGGATTACCACATCATGGTCCGGTTGGAGGGCTCCACGTCGCGGATGAAGACGCAACTGGTGTCCGTGCCCAACCTGTCTGCCGCCGAGATCGTCCAGCTCATCACCTCGGGCCAGGCGCCCGAGAGCACGTCCCGGGCCCAGGTGATCACGCCGTCGGGGGCGGATTACTCGGCCGTGCTCAGCCAGCTGGTGTCGGTGGCCGTGGAACAGCGGCTCAAACAGGTGGTGGGCTTCGACACCATCTCCGTGGACGCGCAGCTTTACGATTCCAATTCCGCCGGCAGCACCCGGGTCACCGTGGGCAAGCAGGTGGTCAAGGACTTGTTCGTGACGTATTCACGCAGCGTGTCCAGCAGTGAGAAGGACATGATTGTGATCGAGTACCGCCTGTCCCCCCGCGTAACCATCGTGGCCACCGAGGACGAGCGGGGCTATTTCGGTCTCGATTTCCGGTTCAAGCGCAGATTCTGAGGCGCCGCGGGAACGGAAGATGCGTTACTGGTTGACGATCATCGGGATGCTGCTGGTGCTGCCGGCGTTGCTGCCGGGGCAGACGCCCGCCGGTGCGCCCCCGTCATCCTGGGCCGCCGCGGTGGTGTTTGAGATCGATCCGCCGGAATTTGACCAGGTGGATATCGCCACCCTCGAGCGCGTGGCCGGCATCCAGACCGGCACTCCGCTCAATGCCCGCGTGTTTCAAAATGCCTGCAAAAACCTTTACCAACTGGGCATTTTCCGGAAGGTGGCGGTGTACACCCTGCCGGCGGCGGAGGGGCAGCGCGTGATCTTCCGGTTGGCGGCCCATCCGCGATTGCAGCGCATCGAGCTGCGCCACGTCCGGCGCTTCAACGTCCGGACGCTGATGAAGGAGCTGGGGCTGGCCAAAGGTGAACTGCTCACCGAGGCGGTCCTGGCCGCGGCCCGCGATCGCCTGCTGGAACTCTACCGGGAGGCGGGGCATCTCGACGCGACAGGCGAATTTCGCGTGCTGCCGAAGGGCCACCTGCAGATCGAGGTCGCCGAGGGAAAACGCTACCGGCTGATGCCGGTCCAGGTGGAACTGCTCGAAGGCACCCTCCTGCCGGAGGTGCGGCGTGCCGTCGGCCGGCTGAGCTACCAGTACCTGTCGCAGCAGCTTCTGGAGCGCTTGGTCCGCGACCTCCGGCGGAGCTATCACGAGGCCGGCTATCCTGCGGTCCGCATCGAGCGGTTCGAATCCCCGGGCCGCCTGCCGGCTTCGGTCCAGCCGGTCATTCTGTTGGAAACCGGCCCGCCCGTCGCCATCCGCATCGACGGGGGCCAGATGTCGCCCGGTGACATCCGCGAGACGCTGGCCATTTACCGTCTGGGCGACATCAGCGAGTTTGCCGAGGAACTCAGCCGGAGTGATCTGAAAACTTACCTGGAGGGCCGGGGCCGTGTGGTCACAGCGGTCACCTCCCGGCGGGAGGAGGAGCCGGACACAGGACGGATTCTCATTGTGTTTCAGGTGGAGACGATGCCGCGGGAGAAGATCCCCGTGGTACTCACGGGCAACGTGTCGTTCACCCGCCAGGAGATCGTCGAGGGTGCGGGGCTGCCCCTGAACGTGCCGCACATCTCGGCCGAGACGGCGGACCCGCTGGCCGGCGAGGTGCGGGCGCTGTACACCGCGGCCGGCTGGCTGGATGCGCGGGTGGAGTGGACCGCCGTATCGGAAGGCGGCCATACCACGCTGCAGCTTGAGATCACCGAAGGCGAGCGCTACCGGGTGGGCGCCTTCACGTTGGGCGACAACTTCCCCCATCGCGAGGAGTTCGCACGGCGGCTGGACGGATTCCGGGACCAGCCGTACACCACCGGGCTGGTGGAGCGGCTGCGACAGACGGTCATCGACTTCTGCTCCAGCCGGGGGTACATCGTCGACCGGCTGGTGCTCAGGGACCAGCGCGCCGACCACCGGGTGGACCTGACGCTCGAGCCGGAACTGGACGGGCCCTACGAGGTGGACAACGTGGTGGTGATCAGCCCGGGCGCCACGGTGTCCCGCGAGATGAACAAGCTGATCCGCCTGCAGGGCGGCGGCCCGCTGGACATCCAGTCGGTCTATCAAGCCGAGAGCCGGCTGTACGGGTCGGGCATATTCGAGGATGTATCGGTGACGGTGCCCGTCGTCTACGGCCGGGAGCAGAGCCGCAACGTGATCCTGAAGCTCGTCGAAGCGCCCCGCTACACGTTCGGTTACGGTTTCGGCTACCTGGATTTTGAAGGTTTCCGCGGCCTGCTCGAGTGGACTGACAATAATTTCCTCGGCCGGACACTGAGCCTCGGCACGCTGTTCCGGCTCAGCGAAAAGAAAATCCTCGGCCAGGTGTCGGTGAACGACCAGGATCTGTTCTGGGGACGCTACCCCCTGACGCTTTCCATCTACGGCCTGCAGGAGGACCGGGTCTCGTTCAAGACCAAGCGGTTCAGTGTCGTCGGGCAGAGCAGCATCCAGACCGGCCGCCACACGGTCTGGCTGTTCCGGCTGGGATTCGAAAACATCACCAACTACGACATTCAGGAGGGGCTCGATCCGGGCGAGATCGAACGGGACGAACAGCCCATCACCCTCCCCTCGCTCGCGGTGAGCTACGTCAACGATACCCGGGACAACCTGATGGATGCCACCCGGGGCCGCCAGAGCACCTTCACCGTCATGATGGCGCCGAAAATTCTGGGCGCCGACACCGGCTTCACCAAATTGTATTTCCAGGAACAGCACAACTACCGCATCGGATCGCATCTGGTCGCGGCGCTCTCGCTGCGGATGGGCTGGATTCTCAACCACTCCAACGCCGTCGATGTACCGATCAGTGAGAAGTTCTTCGCCGGCGGCTCATCCACCCTCCGCGCCTACGAAACGGAGCGGGCCGGCCCGCTGGATGCCGTGACGAACGAGCCGTTGGGCGGCAACGCCCTGATCATCGGCAACGCCGAATTGCGTTTTCCCATTTACCGGCTCCTGCACGGAGCGCTGTTCTACGATGTCGGCAACGTCTTCACCGACATGTCGTCGGTGTGCTGGCGCGACGTGGCCCACATCGTGGGATTCGGGTTCCGGATCAACACACCGGTGGTGCCGATCCGGCTGGACTTCGGATTGTCCCTGAAAGACATCCCCGACGCCAAGGACAACCAGTTCTACATCACCATCGGGAATCCGTTCTGATGCTGTACCGTGCTTTCATCATTCTGCTCGGTCTGGCCGGTGCCGCCACCGGCAGCCCCGTCGCGTGGCCGGACCCGCCGGACGAACCGCACCTTCAGGACCGGATCGTGGCGGAAGTGAGCGGGATGCCCGTGTCCCGGCGCGAGCTGCTGTTCGTGGCCTCCCTCATCGAGGGGCGGGTGGTGTCGCCTGACGAGCGGTCCGTCCTCGAAGCCGCGCTGACCCGGCTTTCGGATCAGCTCATCATCCGCCAGGAGCTGATCGACAGCATGGGGGATTCGGCGAAAGCCGCCGATACCGCCGCGATGGCGGCGCGGATCCGCGACCATTGCGGCGGGGGCGAGAAGCTGGCGGCGATCCAGGCGGTGTTCGGAATCACACCGGCGGAGTACGCCGATCTGGTGGAGCGCCAGGCGCTGGTGGTGGAATTTCTCCGGACCTATTTCCGGCCCTTCGTAGTGATCGCGCCGGAGGAGATCACCGCATTCTACACCGACGAACTGCTGCCGCAACTCCCCCCCGACACGTCCATCCCCCCGGTGGAGCAGGTGCGGGACTACATCGTCCGGATTCTGGAACAGCGCAAGATCAACGCCGAATTCAACGCCTGGATCGCCCAGCGGCGGGTGGAAGCGGCGATCCGCATCATCCCCGAGGATTAGCCGCGCGGCTGCCGCCTCAGTCCGCCGGGCGGAGAATCACGCGGATGTCTTTTTCCAGCGTATCGTTCGGCGTCTCGATGATCCGGCCGGCCTCCACCCCGTCCAACAGGAAGATGAAGGTGGGCACCCGCTCGATGTGCAGGTCGGCGGTCAGGCCGTCCGGGTCCTGCTTTGTGCGGTCCACCCCGATGTAGCGGATGCGGTCGGCCGGGAGCTTCAGCGCTTCGGTGATCTTGATGAATCGGGGCACCTGGTCCAGACTGTCCGAACACCAGCTGCCGAACACCACCACCACTTCCAGCTCCGCCGGCAGGGCCCCAACGGCCGCCAGCGTGTCGGCGTCGGGCGTGTAGGCGGTGTAATTTGCCCGGTAGGATTCAAAACGGTCCAGTATTTCAGCGGCCGTGAAGGTGCCGCGTACGATGGGCAGATCAACGGCCAGGGCGTGTCCGCAGCAGGCGGCGAGTACGACGGCCGTCAGAATTTTCCAGCGCATGGTGCCTCCTCACGATGAGTCGGAGGCATTATAACCGTCGCCGCCCGCTTTGTAAATCCGGCGGCCGTCGCCGGGCGGCCGGGGTGTGCTATACTGGCCGCTTATTGCCGGCTGGCGGGTCATGGCCGTGGATACTGCGTGCGTGTTGGGACGAGTTGAAGGCTATCAGAAGACCGCGCTCCGCGCGTTCCTGGAGGACGGGTGGCGCGAGCTGTCCGGCCGGGGGCGAGGGTTTCGTGCCGGTGACCGCGTGCTGCTGAAGCCGAACCTGCTCGCCGGCCGGCCGCCGGAGCGGGCGGTGAACACGCATCCCGAGGTGGTGGACGCTGTGGCGTCGTTACTGGCGGACCATGGCTGCCGGTTGTTTCTCGGCGACAGCCCGTCCCTGGAGAGCACCGCCCACGCCATGGCCGCGGCCGGTTACGCGCCGGTGATGACGCGCCATGCAATCACGCCGGTATCGTTCCACCGTGGACGCGAGGTGCCCGCCCGCAACCGGCGGTTCTTCAGCCGGCTGTATCTGTTCGAGGATTTCGCCGGGTTCGACCATGTGGTGAACCTGCCCAAGCTCAAGACGCACACCCAGATGGGCCTGACGCTGGGGGTCAAGAATCTGTTCGGCTTCGTGCCGGGCAAGCGCAAGGCAGCGTATCACCTGAGCGCGGGCGGTGACGAAGCCGTCTTCGCCCGGCTGATGCTGGAAATCGCCGACACTGTCAACCCGACGCTCACGGTGCTGGACGGAGTCCTGGCCATGGA
>JAAYUB010000074.1 GCA_012517875.1 Acidobacteriota bacterium
ACGGCGTGAATCTCGGCTTTGACGACGGCGCCTTCGTCGTCGTGGTGGGCACCAACGGTTCGGGAAAAAGTACGCTGCTCGGCGCGCTGGCCGGCGAATTCTCCCTGGATGGCGGCCGGATCGAACTTGACGGAGTCGACATCACGAGCTGGCCGGTCTACCGGCGCGCCCGCTGGATCGGCCGGGTGTTTCAGAATCCGTTCGCGGGCACCGCTCCGGGCATGACCATCGCCGAAAATCTCACCCTGGCCGCCCGCCGGGACCGTCGGTTCGGCCTGGCGCGGGCGCTGTCCCGCCGTCGCCTCGAAACACTCGTCCAGAAGGTGCGGTCGCTGAACATGGGACTGGAGGACCGTCTGGATCACGAGATCGGCAACTTGTCGGGCGGGCAGCGTCAGGCGTTGACCCTGTTGATGGCGGCCTGGGTGAAACCCCGGCTGCTGCTGCTCGACGAGCACACTGCGGCGCTCGACCCCAAGACGGCCGCGGTGGTGATCAGGCTGACCCGGGAGATCGTGGGCCGAGACCGGCTCACCACCCTGATGGTGACCCATTCCATGCAGCAGGCGGCCAACCTCGGGGACCGGTTGATCATGATGCACCGCGGCCGGATCATTCACGATGTCCAGGAAGAGGAAAAGCGGCGGCTGCGGGCGGAAGACCTGCTGGAACGGTTTGAGGACGTGCGACGAATCGAGGCTCTCGACGCTTCCGCGGCCGATCTTCTGCGGAGCCGCTATATCTGAGCGCACAGCCCGCGTGGATCTACGACTTGCAACCGGAGCGACCCGGCCGTATAATCGGCCGCGGCGCGGGACACGCGGTTGCGCGGTCCCGCCTGCCGCGGAGGAGTGGCCGAGTGGTCGATGGCGGCGGTCTTGAAAACCGTTGTCCCTTTACGGGGACCGTGGGTTCGAATCCTACCTCCTCCGCCACTTTGAAACACATTACCACTCATTTCTGGTCATCTTGGTTTTGGTCGTTTTCTTCCGATCCATTCATGAGTCTAATTTTTTTTGGTTTGACGCCGGGTTGATCCACCCCCAAGACAATAAACATGGATCGTGCACAGAAAACATCATCTGTTACGCGATTCAACGTCGTACCGTCATCATTTGCTGATGGGTAGCATAGCATGTGGTCTTGAAGCGTCTCGTATGACATTCACGCAGTCGTTGCAGCATCCGAATAACAAGCTGTCATCACAACATCATCTTTGCTCGAGAGAAGGTCGAATCTGAAACTTGCCAAGCATTCGTGGGGTGGTTATTATATTTTGTACAAAGTTGACAATATGCACTCTTCGACAGGCGGTGCCGACAACATTCAAACGCCGGCCAAACAGCCCGGCCAAGAGCTTGGGACCAATCCTGAACCGATATTGCCGGGCAGGATTTCTAGATCATAGGCCACGTCGTCTCCGGGGTGGGCAGGGGAGGCATAACCAAAGTGGCGCCAGTAGAACCACAACAAGACCGGCTGTCTCTGCGCTTATGCGAGGGCATCGCCGACGTGGCAATCAGGAGCGCTCACGTCATGCAAGCGGACGACTGCGACGTAAGAGCTCCGAAAGATACTGTGCTTTACCTTGAGCCAAGGGAGTCCTTGCCTGCCTGTTGGCTTTCATCATCCGCGGGTTTTGGGAGGGAAGCTGAATTCGGGAGTATGCCGCCATGAAGGACGAACATCAGCTTCCACACGCATTGTGTCGAGCAAGTTTGGACTGGTTTTCTTCGACAGCAAGTCGTTACAAAGCGCTGGTGTTCATTGTCTTGGCATGGATGCTTTTTTTTCTGCCCGAACTGTTCGGTGAACGGGTCATATACCTCCGCGATATTATCAACCAATATTTCCCGCTGAAGATCTTCGTGGCTCGCGCTCTTAACGACGGTCACCTGCCTTTGTGGAATCCGTTAGTGAACTGCGGCGAGCCGGCGCTGGCTAATCCGGACTACATGGTGGTCTACCCAGGGTTTTGGCTGTATTACCTGATGCCAACAGTATACTTTTTCCAACTGCATTTTCTGCTCCACTACCTTGTTGGGGCGATTGCTTTTTATTTTTTTATCCGTCCCCATGTTCGTCGGGAATTGACAGCTGCGGCGGGAGGCCTGCTCTGGGTGCTAAACGGTTTTGCGTTGTCTCATGCCCTTTTTCAGAATTTGGTGACTTATGTAGCCCTGATGCCGCTCTTCCTGTGCGCCTTGCGTCGGGCGGTCTGGCGGCTCGACGGGCGTAACGTGGTGTCATTGGCTGGCGTTGTAGCGCTGGCCGTGCTGGCCATCGAGCCCAATTACTTCCTCTGCGTCCTGCTGGCCGGAGCGGTTTATCTGGTTCTGCTGGCTCATCGGAAGCGGCTGGCGATCCGCAGAATGGCTGTGCCGCTGGCAGGGGCGGCCGTGTTGGCCGGTCTACTGGCTGCTGTCCAGATCTTGCCGGCCTTGTCACTGGTAGCTGGCAGTCAGCGCAGCGCAGGTTCCGTGGATGACCGCTATGCCTTTCAGGGTGCGGACGTGTTGCAATTACTTCTCCCGCAGCCGTACGGGAATTTCCAGACAAAAATAACCTGGCAGCCCCAGCTACGAGGGGATTCGCTGCTGCCGTATTTTCTGTCGTTATATTTGGGTGGCGTCCCGCTGGCACTGGCTCTGGCTGGATTCGCAGCATCACCCCGCTGGATGAAAGTGGGTTCTGCGGTGGTGATCGGCGTCGGCGTTTGGCTGGCGATGGGTTCCGCCGGAGGATTGTACGCATGGCTTTGGGATTACGTCCCCCTGTTGGGATATTTGCGATACCCTGTCAAACTCCTGTTTCTGCCAATGCTGGTGATCGTTGTTCTAGCGGTACGTGGCATAGACGCCTTCCTGGACGCTGATTGGAGGCAACGACGAATTATTGGAAAGGTGCTTGTCGCCGCCTTAGGGGGAATGGCTGCTGCCGCCAGCCTCCCACTTTTCTTTCCGATAGGGATGGAAATGGATGCGGCGAGGCTGATGGCAGCCCGGCAATCTCTAGGTGCCCAACTTGTCATGCAGTGGATGTTGTTGTTTGGACTGGTCGTCATGTGCTTCATGCCGGAAAAATTGTTCCAAAGGGTGTGTTGCCTGGGAGTGTCAGTCCTGATAGGTGTGACCTTTACGGCTGGGCTGCCGATCCTGCCCACTCTGCCGTCTGACCGATTCGCTCCGGGAAACATTCTGTCCGGCTTGGGCTCCAATGATGGACCAGCGGCCAGTCGGATCGCCCCGGCGGGCAGACCGGCGGCCGTGCCTCCGGCACTCTGGCAAGAGGAGTTCCGACTGTATGAGGCGCTCGCACGCAACTACATGCCCCTGCTTTTGGGTTGCCGGAGTGGTTTGATTGGCACACCCGCTGTCATGGAAAGCCCGGGTAAACATACTTTTTTCCAAGCTCTTGGCAGCAACGCGATCCCTTGGGCAGAAGTGCGCAACGTGCTCAGGGCCCATTCGGTGCGCTATGTGCCTACACTTAGGCCTACCGGCGATCCGCTGGTGGCAGTGCGGGAGTTGGCGGACGGAGTGCCAATCTTCGTGCAGGCCCTCGCTGACCCGGTGCAGGAGCTGTATGCCCCCGAGAGGGTAGTGGCTGTTGCCGCAGGAGAATCGGCCCGCGTGATGTTTTCTCGGGTATTCGAACCTGGGCACACCGCTGTCCGGGAAGGAGGTCCGGCGGCAGCCTACCCCGACGACGGAGAATTTCGGGTACTATCGTACCGCAGATGGAACAACGGCATGGAGGCCAGTGTGTTCCTGTCGTCATCCCGCCTATTGGTGTGGAATGAAACGGGTGACCCTGGCTGGAAATTATGGGTGGACGGGGCCCCGGAACCCATCGTTCCAGTGAACGGGTTTTTTCAGGGATTCCAAATGGATGCAGGGGTTCACCAAGCGCGATTCGAATACCAACCGCCGTTTTTCACTGCTGGTGTAATCCTTTCGGTTCTTGGACTTGTTCTGGCGGTGCTCGCGGTTGTATTCGGCTGTTGTCACCGTAAATGACCGTCGAAGTAGGGTCAGCGGCCAGCCACAGCTTTGGCGGCACCGGGTGCATTTCCAACGGGATTGTCCGGTGCGAGTCCAGTCAAACATTGGAATCTTCGAAGCGATACCAATCACTGATACAATCTGCGGCATGAGGGCCGGTGCCCACACAGCTTTTCGTCCGTCGATATTTCTGCAAAAAGGCTGAATCGATCGAGGACCGACTCGGCCTGCACCAACCGCGCACCTTCACTCCGCGTGACGGCAGCGACCGTGGTCAATCTCGTTGTTGGTCAACGCGTCCGGAGCAGCAAGCGGGTGCCGCAGTACGAACAGGCGGCGGACTGAGTGCCGGTCCACCGGATCTGCCGGCCATCAACCGGACCGCCGCAATGGTCGCAGGTGTCCGGTAGCAGGTCCGGACGATATTCAGGTGCGGGCGACGTCGCCACGGTCGGCGGAGCTGGGGCGGCGGGTACAGGTTCCACCCCAAGGGGCGGCGGTGCCAGCGCCGCCGCCATACCCTTGGCGGCCATGCTGACCGCCACCAATACCAGGATGCCCGGCCACCACCAGCCGTGCCAGGCCAGGATGGCCAGCCCCGCCAGCCACACCACGGTTTGGATGTTGCTCCAGGGGCCGCCCGATTGTTGCGTGTCGTTGGTTTCCTTCATCGTCTGTTGCCCTTGTTGTCGGACCTGTTTGGGCCGCCGGGTGGTTATAACATAATCGGCCCCGCCCGCAGTTGATCAGCTGGACCGAGTCTGGGATAATGGGACCCGTCATGAAAATCATTATCGCCGGAGCCGGCGGGGTCGGATACCAACTGGCCGGCCAGCTCATCGCCAAAGAACACGACGTGATCCTGATCGAAAAGGATCCGGAGACGGCCAAGCACGTGGCCAATCACCTGGACTGCATCGTCATCAACGACGAGGCCAACCGGCTGGCGGTTCTCCGGGAAGCCGGGCTGGAATCCGCCGACTGCTTTATCAGCGTGACCGATTCCGATGAGATCAACCTGGTCACCGCCCTGATGGCGCACAGCGAATTTCACGTGCCACGCAAAATCGTACGGGTGGGCAATTCCGACTATATCAAGAGCAAGAGCTTCGGCACGTCGAATCTGGGCATCGATCACCTGATCAATCCGGAAATGGAAGCGGCGGCCGCCATCGCTCGCACGGTGCGGGAGGGCGCGTACAGCGACGTGTACCTCTTCAAGTCCGAAGCCGTCCAAATGCGCACACTGACCTTGGCCGAGGGCTCGCCGTTCGCGGGACAAACATTGCGGGACATGCGGTCGGCGCACCCCGGCGATTATCTCGTCGCTGCCATCATCCGGGATGATGAAATCGTGATCCCCACCGGACACGCGGTGCTGCAGAGCGGGGACATGCTGCAGATCGTGTCCGACAAGGAGACGCTGGAACGCCTGTTCGCCCGGTCCGGCCACTCGGTGATCGAGCAGTTGCGGGAGGTGATCATTGTGGGCGGCGGACGGATCGGCCGACAGGTCGCCAAGCTGATCAAGCAGCGGAAACGGCACGTCAAGATCATCGAGAGCAGCTACGTCAAGTGCAAGCAGCTGTCCGACGAGCTGCCCAATGTCACCATCATCCATTCCGACATCACCGACGAAGCGATCTTCGACGAAGAGCAGCTTCACAGTTACGAACTCATCATCACCACCACCGGCAACCAGGAGCTTAACATGCTCTCCGCCGCCTACGCCAAGACGCTGGGTGTCAAGCAGGCCATCGCCCTGGTGCACAACGCCAACTACGTCAAGATCGCCACCCGAATCGGGATCGATTCCACGGTCAGCCCCAAAGGGAGTGCCGTGGACGCGATCCTGTCCCATCTGACCGGCGGCAAGTTCCGTTCCGTGCATACCATCGCCGAAGGGCAGGCGGAAGTGATCGAGCTGACAGTGGACGAGCGATGTCCGGTGTTGATGACCCCGCTCAAAGACGTGCCGATGCCCGAGAACTCCCTGATCCTGTCGGTAATCCGAAAAAATCAGCACCACCTCCCGGACGGTAATTTCTGCCTGCAGGCCGGCGACGACGTCATCGTAATCAGCCTGCTTGAAAGCAGCAGCCAGATTGAGGAGCTCTTCACCGGTCCAGCATGAACATCCGTCAGGTCGTTCGTCTCATTGCATTCATCGTGCTCATCATCGCCGGTTGCATGACCCTGCCGCTGGCGGTGGCCCTGTTCCACGCGGACACCCGCAGCGCGTGGGCATTCGGCGTGACCATGGGGGTGGGACTGGGCGTATGCCTGCCGACGATCATCGGCCTGCGCCGGGAAAAACGCGATTTTTTGTCCACCCGAAGCAGCTTTCTGCTGGTGACCGGCGGCTGGCTGGCGGCCGCCCTGTTCGGATCGCTCCCGTTCATGCTGTCCGGGGCGATCCCCATGTTCACCGACGCCCTGTTTGAAACGATGTCTGGCTTGACCACCACCGGCGCGTCGATCCTCACGAATGTCGAAAGCCATTCCCCCGCGATCTTGTTCTGGCGATCCTTCACCCATTGGCTGGGCGGGATGGGGATCGTGGTGCTCACCGTGGCCATCCTGCCGCTATTGGGGGTGGGCGGCCTGCAGCTGATCCAGGCCGAGGCCCCGGGCCCCACGGTGGACAAGATCACGCCGCGCATCGCCGAAACCGCCAAGATCATCTGGCTGATCTACCTGGTGTTTTCAGTCCTGGAGACGGTTCTGCTGATGTGCGGCGGCCTGGGTCTGTTCGATGCGCTGACGCACACGTTCGCGACGATGGCCACCGGCGGCTTTTCCACCCAGAACGCCAGCGTCGGGCATTTTGATTCCGTATACGTGGACGGCGTGGTGACCGTGTTCATGCTGCTGGCCGGCATCAACTTCATTCTTCACTATCGGCTGCTCACCGGCCGGTTCCGCGACGTGTTCCGCAACAGCGAATTGCTGGTGTATCTTTCGATTTTCGCCGCGGCCACCCTGCTGACCACTTTCAGCCTGTATGGCGACGCCTACGCGCAGCTCGGCACGAGCCTGCGCCACGCGGCGTTTCAGACGGCGTCCATCATGACCACCACCGGATTTGCGACCGCCGATTATGAAACATGGCCGGTCCTGGCGCAATGCGTCCTGTTTCTCCTGATGTTCGTCGGCGGGTGCTCCGGGTCCACCGGCGGCGGGATCAAGGTGATCCGCATCATGATCCTGTTCAAGCAGGGGCTCCACGAAATGAAATACCTCCTCCACCCCCGGGGCATCTTCACCCTGAAGGTGAACCGCCAGGTCATCCGCAAGGACATCGGCTACGCCGTGACTGGCTTTTTCTTTCTCTATATGCTGGTGCTGGGCGGTGTAACCCTGGTCATGGCCCTGGCCGATCAGGATATCCTCACGTCTTTTTCCTGCGCCCTGACCTTGGTGGGCAACATCGGTCCCGGTTTCGGTGCGATCGGACCGGCTGAGAACTACGCGTATTTGCCCGGGGCAGTGAAACTGGTGCTCACTCTGGCCATGCTGGCCGGACGCCTGGAGCTGTACACCGTCCTGATCCTGTTCACACCCATGTTCTGGCGGAAATAACTCCGGTTGCGCTCGATTGAAAAAAGTCTCTTGACAGCGAACGGTTCGACACTTACAATCCCGCCGATGATGCGCAATCAGAAAGCCGACATCCGGATCACGTCCTGCGCCAACTGGTTTTGGTGGAGCTGGCGTTTTGCCGAAGCGGCGTGGGTTTCGCATCGCCCCCTCTGATCTAAACCTCCAATCCAATTGACGACAACCCACCCGCGAGGGTGGGTTTTTTGTCGCCTCTTCGACGCCCACCCCAACCGGTGTGGCGGCCGCCGTGGAGCGGACACAGGAGAGTGACGGCATGATCATCGTTCTGAAACACGAGGCGACCCGGGCGCACGCCGATGTCATCCTCGCGGCCATCAGCCGCGAGGGGCTCAAACCCCTGTACATGCCCGGTACCGAACGGGTGGTGCTGGGGGCGCTCGGCGACGAGCGGGTGCTGGCGGGCCTGCACCTGGAGAGTCACCCCATGGTGGATCGGGTGGTGCCGATTCTGTCCCCCTACAAGCTGGCCAGCCGGGAGCTGTATCCGTCGGAGACAGTCATCGACGTAAGTGGCCGGCTGGTGGGCGCGCCAAACTTTTCTGTCATGGCCGGCCCCTGCGCGGTGGAGAGCGAGGCGCAGATCCTGGACACGGCCCGCCGGACGAAGGCCGCGGGCGCGACTTTCCTGCGCGGGGGGGCGTTCAAGCCGCGCTCGTCGCCCTACTCCTTCCAAGGACTGGGCGAGGAGGGGTTGCGACTCCTCCGGCAGGCGGGCGATGCCACCGACCTGGCCGTGGTCACCGAGGTGATGGCGCCCGACGAGGTGGCGCTCGTGGCCGCCTATGCCGACGTGCTCCAGGTAGGCGCGCGGAACATGCAGAATTTCCGGCTGCTGCGGGAGGTCGGACAGGCCGGCCGGCCGGTGCTGCTCAAGCGGGGCATGGCGGCGTCGCTGGACGAGTTCCTGATGAGCGCGGAATACATCCTCAGTGAGGGTAACCCGGCGGTGATTCTGTGCGAGCGGGGGATCAAGACATTCGAGACGGCCTACCGAAACACGCTGGATCTGGCGGCCGTACCGGTGCTCAAGAGTCGGACCCATTTGCCGGTGATCGTGGATCCGTCGCACGCCGCCGGATACCGGGAATACGTCATCCCGCTGGCCAAGGCGGCGCTGGTCTGCGGCGCCGACGGGATCATTGTGGAGGTGCACCCCGAGCCGGAGCGCGCGCTGTCCGACGGGCGGCAGTCGCTGTACCCGGCTCAGTTCGATGAGCTGATGAAACAGCTTCGGCGGCTGGCCAAGGCCGAAGGGAGGATTTTGTGATGCCGCCGCACGTCACGCCGGGTACCCTGGACACGGTCTACAAGGTGCTGGACACCACGGTGGACCCAGTGGGCCTTTTCCACCGCCTCCGCGAAGGTTCTCACGCCTTTCTGCTGGAATCGGCCGACCTCATCGAGAAGTACGGTGACAAGAGCACCGGCTGCGTCGACCCGTCTCTGCGGATCACCGCGAAGAACAGCCGCTTCGCGGTGCGGGCGCTCAATGCCCGCGGCCGCCGCTACCTGGCGCATCTGGGCGGGGCCTTCCCCTTTGCCGAGGAAGTGGCAATCGTCGGTGACGTGATCACGGGACGGGTGCGCCAGCGGTCGAATGTTCAGGACGAGGACACCCGGCTGAAATCGAGCGACATCTTCGACGTGCTCCGGGCGGTGGTCTTCCGGCTGGAGCCGCGCATTCGGCTGGACATCCCCTTCGGCGGTCTGTACGGTGTCATCGCCTACGACGCGGTCCGGGCGGTCGAGGCGCTGCCGCCCCAGCCCGACGACGGGCTGCCCGACCTGGACTTCTACTTCGCGGATAACCTGTTCGTGATGGACCACCTGCAGAACAAGACCTATCTCATCTCCAACCTGCCGGTGCTGGACGGCGCGGACAGCGACGCCCGGTACGACTGCATGGAGACGATCCGGCGGTTGGAAGAGGCGGTTCGGGCGGCGGAGCCGTTCCGCTGCCCGCCGGCGCCGGCGGTCGGGCCGCCGGTGGTGTCGGTGTCTGACGCCGACTTCTCGGCGCAGGTCACCCGGATTCAGGAGCACATCAGCCGGGGTGACATCTTCCAGTGTGTCTTGGCGCGGAGCTTCCGCGTGCCGGCCGCCGAGCCGCCGCTGCAGGTCTACGCCCGGCTCAAGGCGATCAACCCCGGACCCTACATGTTCTACTTCCAGGCGCCGGAATACGTGCTGCTGGGTTCCAGTCCCGAAACCTGCCTGAAGGTGTCGGCCGGCCCGGAGCGGACAGTGGAAATCCGGCCCATCGCCGGCACCTTCCCCCGGGGGCGCCGCGACGGCCGCATCGATCCGGAGCTCGACTCCCGTTACGAGCTGGACCTGCTCCAGGACACGAAGGAGCTGGCCGAGCACTGCATGCTGGTGGACCTGGCCCGCAACGACATCGCCCGCGTCGCCGAGCCGGGCACGCGCCACGCGCCCGAACTGCTGAAAGTGGAGAAGTATTCGCACGTTCAGCATCTGGTCTCCACGGTGCGGGGAAGGTTGCGAAGCGACCTCGACGCGCTCCACGCCTACAAGGCCACCATGAACATGGGCACGCTCACCGGGGCGCCCAAGATCAAGGCGATGGAGCTGATCTGCCGGTATGAACCCGCCGCGCGCGGTTTTTATGGCGGGGCGGTCTGCTACCTGACCCCGCGTGGCGATTTCGATTCCTGCATCGTCATCCGCTCCATCCTGCTGCGGGATGGCACCGCCGAGGTCCGCGCCGGTGCCGGCATCGTCCATGACTCGGTGCCCGAGCGCGAGTGCGAGGAGACGTGGCGCAAGAGCCGGGCATGCCTCGAGGCCTTGGGAGTGGCCTCATGAACGTGTTGATGATCGACAACTTTGATTCCTTCACCTACAACCTGGTGGACGAGCTGCGCGGCCTGGGTGCGGCCGTGCGCATCCACCGCAACGACCTCGCGCCCGCCGACCTGGCGCAAGTGCTCGGGGAACTCCGGCCGCGGCTGATCGTGCTGTCACCGGGACCGTCTTCCCCCGCCGAGGCGGGCATCTGTGTACCCCTGATTCGGCGGTACCATCCGGAATATCCCATCCTGGGCATCTGTCTCGGGCACCAGTGCCTCATTGAGGCGTTCGGCGGTGTGGTGGGTCGGTCGCCCGTGCCGGTGCACGGCAAGAAATCGCGGGTGACCCACGCGGGCACGACGCTGTTCGACGGCGTGCCGCAAATCTTTTCCGCCGGCCGGTACCACTCGCTGTGCGGGATGGAAATCCCGCCGCCTCTTCAGGTGACCGCCACCGCCGACGGCGTCCCCATGGCCGTGGAGGATCCAGCCGGCCGGCTGACGGGGCTGCAGTTCCACCCCGAGTCGATACTCACCGCCCACGGCAGCCGGATTCTGGCCAACGCGCTGCGGAGGCTGCCATGAGCACCGCGGAAGGCATCCTGACGAAGCTGTCCCGGCGGCAGGACCTCACCCGCGAGGAGTCGCTCGGCTTCATGCGCTCAGTGATGGACGGCTCCTGGTCCGACGCCCGCGTAGGGGCGGCACTCATGGCGCTGAACCTGAAGGGGGTGTCGGTGACGGAGCTGGCCGCCTTCGCGGAGCTGGCTCGCGCCGCGGCGGTGCGGATCACGCCGCGGGCGCGGCCGCTGCTGGACACTTGCGGCACCGGGGGCGACGGTTGCCGCACGTTCAATATCTCGACGGCGGCGGCGTTCGTGCTGGCCGGCTGCGGCGTGGCGGTGGCCAAGCACGGCAACCGATCGGTGTCATCGCGCTGCGGCAGCGCCGACGTGCTCGAGGTGCTCGGCGTGAACGTGCAGTTGCCGCCGGAGGGCGTCCGCCGGTGCATCGAGACCGCGGGGATCGGCTTCCTGTTCGCACCGGCCCACCACCCGGCGTTTCGGCGGGTGGGGGAGATCCGTCGGGAACTGGGTTTCCGCACCGTGTTCAACCTGCTGGGGCCGTTGCTGAATCCGGCCGGGGTGAGCGCCCAGGTCATCGGTGTCTACGACGCCGCGCTGACGGAGCTCGTCGCCGGCGCGCTGGCGCGGCTGGGCCTGGCGGACGCCATGGTGGTCCACGGCGACGGCCTGGACGAGCTCACGCTGGACGGCCCCAACCGGATCGTCTGGCTGCACCGCGGCTGCGTGCAGACGTTCACCCTCCACCCGGCCGAGACCGGTTTGGAGAGCGTACCGCGGGAAGCGCTGGCCGTGGACGGGCCCGGGGCCAGCGCGGATGTCGTGCGGCGCGTGCTGGCGGGTGAGCGGTGTCCCGGCCGGAACGTTGTGTTGCTCAACGCGGCGGCGGGCCTGCTGGTCGCGGGGCGGGCCGCGTCGTTCGCCGACGGCGTCGCCCGGGCCGCGGCGGCTGTCGACTCGGGCCGGGCGGCGGCCAAGCTGGAAGACTTGAGGAGGTACAGCCATGATTTTGGATCAAATCGTCGCCCATAAGCGGACCGAGCTGCCGCGCGGCGCCGACTTCACGCGGCTCAAGCCCGCGGCGCGGAGCCTTCGCGCCCACCTGCGGGGACGGCACCATCTCATCGCCGAAATCAAGCGGCGATCGCCGTCGGCGGGCGAACTGGGCGGCCGATCCGTCCGCGAACTGGCGATGGGATACGACCGCTACGCCTCGGCCATATCGGTGGTCACCGATCGACGATTCTTCGGCGGCGACCCGGCCGACATCCGGCGGGTGAAGGCGGTCACGGCGCTGCCGGTGCTGCGCAAGGATTTCATCATCGACGAGGCCCAGATTCTGGAGTCGCGGGCGCTGGGCGCCGACGCCGTGCTCCTCATCGCCGCACTGCTGTCGGTGGCGGACCTGCAGCGCTTCATCGCCGTCGCCGCTGGCCTTGGCATGGACAGCCTGGTAGAGGTGCACACCGAAGCGGAGTTGGACAAAGCTCTGGCCGCGGATGCCGGAATCATCGGGATCAACAACCGGGATCTGAACGATTTTCGGGTGGACCTGGAGACCACGCTGCGACTGAAGGAGCAGATCCCCACCGACCGCCTGGTGGTGAGCGAGTCGGGCATTGCCAGCTTGGCCGACATCATCCGGCTGGACACCCACGCCGTGCTCGTGGGCACGGCGCTCATGCGCGCCGCCGACCCGGCCGAGCGGCTTGCGGCGCTGCGACGGCCGAAAGTGAAGGTGTGCGGCGTGACCCGAGCTGAGGACGCGGCGGCGGCCGTTGCATCCGGCGTCGACTACATCGGCTTCAACTTCCACCCCGGCAGTCCGCGCTACATTGAGCCGGAGCACGCGGCGGCGATCACCCGGGAGCTCCCCAACACCGTGGCGGCGGTGGGTGTGTTCGTGGACGCGCCGCGGGCAGCGGTGCGTCGTGTCGTGGATGTGGTCGGCCTCGACGTGCTCCAGTTCCACGGCCGCGAAAGCGCCGCCTATTGCCGCGGCTGGACGCAGCCGGTGATCAAGGCGTTCCGCGTGATTGAGAGCCTGCCGGATGCCGACGGCTACCGCGTATTCGCCCGACTGTATGACAGCGGTGACGGAACGCGGTTCGGTGGCACCGGCCGTTCGTTCAACCACCGGCTGCTGGCCGGCGTGCCCGGCAAGGTGTTCCTGGCCGGCGGGCTCGGGCCCGAGACGGTGACCGACTTGCCGGTGGATCCCTTCGCCGTGGATGCCTGTTCCGGCTTGGAGACGGCGCCGGGGATAAAGGACGCAGTCGCCGTGTGGCGGTTCGCCCGCGTCGCCAAGGACCGCACCCGTTTCGGTCGGTTCGGCGGGCGGTTCGTCCCCGAGACGCTCATGGCGGCGCTCGACGAGCTGGAGACGGCTTGGGGCCGGGCCATGACCGATCCGGCGTTCGGCGCCGAGCTGACGCGCCTGCTCAGGGACTACGCCGGCCGGCCTACGCCCTTGTATCTGGCGCGAAATTTCTCTGCGGCTGCGGGTGGGAAAGTATATCTCAAGCGGGAGGATCTCCTCCACGGAGGTGCCCACAAGACCAACAACGTGCTGGGACAGATGTTGCTGGCGCGCCGCATGGGCAAGACGCGGGTCGTTGCCGAGACGGGCGCCGGGCAGCACGGCGTCGCCGTGGCCATGGCCGGCGCCTTGTTCCGCCTGCCGGTGGAGGTGTACATGGGCGTCGAGGACATGGCCCGCCAGCGCGTCAACGTGGAGCGGATGCGTCTCTGCGGCGCCACGGTAACGCCGGTGGAGACTGCGCCCGGCTGCGGCACGCTGAAGGACGCGGTGAGTCAGGCGCTCCGTGACTGGACGACAAACGTCCGCACCACCTATTACCTGCTGGGGTCGGTGGCGGGCCCCTATCCCTATCCGGCGGTGGTGCGGGATTTCCAGAAGATCATCGGCCGCGAAGCGCGGGAACAGATTCTAAAGGCGGCCGGACGGCTGCCTGATGCGGTGGTGGCGTGCGTGGGCGGCGGCTCCAACGCTATCGGAATCTTCGATGCGTTTCTGGGGGACGCCGGAGTTCGTCTCGTGGGGGTGGAAGCCGGCGGTGACGGCGTCCGCCACGGCGCGTCGCTCGGCGGTGGGCGCGAGGGGATCTTTCAGGGGGCCCGGACCATGGTGCTGCAGGATGCCGACGGCCAGATCGAGGAAGCGCACAGCATCTCCGCCGGTTTGGACTACCCGGGCGTGGGCCCGCAGCACGCCCAGCTGCAACGTACCGGCCGGGCCGATTACGTCAGCGCGACCGACGCCGAAGCGGTGGCGGCCTTCCGACTGCTGGCTCGCGCCGAGGGGATCATCCCGGCGCTGGAATCGGCCCATGCCTTGGCCCATGTGCTGAAGATGAACCTTGGATCCGACGACGTGGTGGTGCTCAACCTGTCGGGACGAGGCGACAAGGACTTGGCGACTGTGGAGGCGCAACCATGAACCTGACCCAACGACTGCATGATTGCCGCCAAACCGGCCGGCTGGCCTTCATGGCCCACGTATACGCCGGCTATCCCGACGCAGCGTTCACCCGGCGGCTGATCGACGTGCTGGCCCCGGCGGTGGACATCCTGGAATTGGGCATCCCGTACAGCGACCCGCTGGCCGACGGTCCGGTGTTCCAGGCCGCTTGCCGTCGCGCGCTGGAAAACGGAGTTCGACCCGCTGACGTGTTCCGCTTGGCGGCGAGGCTGTGGCCGTCAGGGTTCCGACGGCCCGTCGTGCTCACCACGTATGCCAATATGGTGTATCAGGCAGGACCGGCCGATTTTACGGCGCGGCTCGCCGAGGTCGGTGTCCAGGGTCTCATCGTGCCGGATCTGCCCGTGGACGAGAGCGGCGAGTTGCACCGGACCTGTGCCGATGCAGGGGTGCACCTGATTCAGCTTGTGGCGCCCACCACACCGCTGGCGCGGCTGGAGCGGATCCTGGCAGCGGCATCCGGATTTGTCTACCTTGTGTCGGTGGCGGGAGTGACCGGAACCGATCAGGCCGCGGACACCGCGTTGCAGCAGCAGGTGGACCGGATTCGGATGCGGTCGGACCTGCCGCTGCTCGTCGGTTTCGGTATCAGCAGCCCGGAACAGGCGATGGCGTTGCAGGATGTGGACGGTTTCATCATGGGCAGCGCCATCGCCCGGCGGGTGGCGCCGGACCGGCCGGACGACGAGGCGCTGGCCGACGTAGCGGGGTTCGTCCGCCAGTTTCGGGACCTGCCGCGGCGGGACGGAAACGGCGACGGGGGCAAGGCATGAACGTTCGGATGCATGCTTCGACGGTCGCGGGGACGGTCGCAGCGCCAGCCTCCAAGAGTGTGATGATTCGAGCCGTGGCGGCGGCCCTGCTGGCAACGGGGCGGACGGTGATCCGGAATCCGTCCCGTTGTGACGATGCCCGGGCGGCCCTGACGGTGGCCCGGGCGCTGGGCGCCCGGGTGGCGGTGCGGCGGGACCGCGTCACCGTGACCGGCGGCTTGGCGCCCGTGGGAACTCCGCTGGATTGCGGGGAATCGGGGCTGGCGGCGCGGCTGTTCCCGGCCATCGCGGCGCTGGGCGTCAGTGAAGTGACCATCACCGGACGGGGATCGCTGCTCCGCCGGCCGTTGGGGCTTATCGAGCCTCCGCTCCGGCAACTGGGCGCGGAGTGTGCGAGCACGAACGGCCATCTGCCCCTGCGGGTGCGGGGGCCGCTGCAAGGCGGACAGACCGAGGTGAACGGCGCGCTCACGTCCCAGTTCCTGACGGGCCTGCTCATGGCCCTTCCCTTAGCGCCGCAAGACTCGGTCCTTTCGGTGTGCGGATTGGCCAGCCGTCCGTACATCGACCTGACCCTGGCGGTGATGCGCTCGTTCGGGGTGACTGCCGAACACGAGGAGGATGGGGGGTTCCGCATCCGCGGCAATCAGCGGTACCGGGCAGCGGACTGCATCGTGGAAGGAGACTGGAGCGGGGCGGCCTTTCTCTTGGTAGCCGGGGCCGTAGCTGGTGACATCGTCGTGACGGGATTGGATCCGGCCTCCACTCAGGCTGACCGCCGCGTCATGAACGCGCTGGTGGCGGCCGGTGCGGCACCTGAATGGAACGCCGTTCCCGGAGGGCCGTCGGCAATGGACGGTGTGCGAATCTCCCGCGCGGACTTGTGTGCCTTCGAGATCGACCTGACCGATGCGCCCGATCTGTTTCCACCCCTGGTGGCCCTGGCGGTCCACGCCCGCGGGCGAAGCGTACTGGGCGGCGCGGAACGTCTGGCGCACAAGGAAAGCGATCGAGCGACTGCGCTGATCCGGATGTTCACAAGGCTCGGTGGGGACGTCCGTCGGGAGGGGAACGTCCTGGTGGTGGCCGGCGGCCACCGGCTGGCAGGCGGCACGGTGGACGCCGGGGGCGACCATCGCATGGCCATGGCCGCGGCGGTGGCGGCGCTCGGCGCCGCGGCTCCCGTGACCATTGTCGGCGCGGAGTGCATCCGCAAGTCGTACCCCGACTTCTTCGCTGACCTGGCCACGCTCGGCGCCTGCTGTGTCCGACTGGCAGCGCGATCATCGTAATGACAATCGCCATCGATCGCCGGGTTACCGCCGCGGTTCGCCGCCGGCGTCTTTCCATCCCCGATCATGTTATACTGTCGCCGGTGTTGGACCACCTGAAAAGACGCGATGCCGTGGATTGATTACCGGAAGAAGCTGAAATCGCTCTACGGTCCGTCCGCAACTGCAGTGGCCCAGGTCGAGGTGCCGCTTCAGAGCCACCTGATGGTGGATGGCGTCGGAGACCCCAGCGACTCTCCGGAATTCGCCGCCGCCGTGGAGACACTGTTCGCCGAGTCGTATGCCGTCACGTTCATGGTGACTAAGGGCCCGCTGGCCGTGAACCACAACGTGATGCCGCTGGAAGGACTGGGGTGAGTCGATGACATGACTCGATTTTCGATCCACGAAGAGTCGCACTGGCGGTGGACCCTCATGATCATGTAGCCGGCTCTCGTCACCGGGGCGCTCGTGGAGCGCGACGTGGCCGAGGTGCGGCGCCAGGCGGCGCCTGTGGCTATTGATCGGCTCCGCTGCGCGGTCCTGGTCGAGGGCGCAGCAGTGGCGAAGGTGCACCGCAACACCGAATCCCTTGGCCGGCGGCTGGCGGGAAAGCGTCATGAGATCTCCCTCAGCGACAGCCGCAAGGCCACCCCGGCCAGGTGGAAGACCATCATCCGCCGACCGGTGGGTTGATGGATATGCAGCAGTCGATGACCAACCGTCGGCGTCGATTATTCGGGGCAGGAGGCGTGTGTGTTCCCTCGATCCGTCGTCGTCACGGGTGCCAACGGGCAGGTGGGCGGCCGGCTGCTGGCTGAATTGGTGCAGCGCGGCATCATGCCGACTGCGCTGGTACGCAAACCGTTCGTCGTGGAGGGCTGCCGCTCTATTGCCAATTGGCTGGTGGTGGACGCCGCCCGAGACGTCATCCGCACAGCCGAGGCGGTGGTGCATCTGGCGGGAGCGCTGAATCCGCCCGACCACGACTACATGAAGGCCAACGTGCTTCCCGCCGACCGACTGATCCAGGCCCTCGAGGGCGGACGGGCGCGACTCGTGGTGTTCCTGAGCTATCTCGGCGCGTCGGAAACCGCCGCCAACCCCTACCTCCAGACCAAGGCCCGCGCCGAGCAGCTGATCCGGGACACCCGGATTCCGCTGGCCGTGTTCCGGTGCGCCCATATCATCGGTCCGCCGGAGGCGCCCGGACCCACGGCGAGCGCCTTGCTCGCCGGACCGACGGAGCGGGTGACGGTGCTCGGCAGCGGCCGGCAGCGCGTCGCGCCCGTTTTCATCGGGGATGTCGTGAACGCCATCCTGGCCGCGCTTGAGTCGGGCGAAAGCGGGATCTTCGACCTGCAGGGTCCTGAGGAGATGGCGATGGACGATCTGGTGCGCCTGCTGAACCGCAACGAGCGGGTGCCCATCCGCCACATCCCCGCCATTTTGGCCCAGCTCCTGCAATATGTGGGGCCGAAGCTCCCCGGTGGCCTCATCGACATCATGCTCCGCGACAGCCGGAGCGAGAAAGCCACAGCAGCTCCAGCTTTGGGTCTCCGGTTGAATTCCCTGCGCCAGGTTTGGTCGTAGGGATTCACGTTACCGACGGAGCCATAATTTTCGATGCCCGTGGCATCACGCGTCGTTTGAACAAACAGTGGAACCCGAACATCCGGCGGTCGAGGGCGGGTCCCATGCTCAGGATCATACTGTGGTCGGTGGTGGCGTTGTTCCCCGTGTCGGAGATCGCATTGTCGATCATCAAGCGGGCTGATGCAGCGTGCGCTCGACGGGAGGACCGCGGTTCGCTGCGGCTGCTGTGGTTGATGATAACCCTCGGCGTAATCCTGGCGGTGGCGTTCAAATGGATGCCTGCCGCCCGGTTTCGCCTGCCGGGTGAATGGGACCAGTTCGTGGCCCTGGGTCTCCTGGTGTCGGGGCTGGTGATCCGCTGGTCGGCGATCATGGCGCTCGGCCGGCAGTTCACAGTCGATGTAGCCATTCATACCAATCATGAGCTGGTGCAGCGGGGCTTGTACCGCTGGGTCCGCCATCCGTCATATACCGGGCTGCTCATCGCTTTTTTGGGTTTGGGGATCGCATTCGCCAACTGGCTCAGCTTGGCGGTCCTCATGGCCCCCATCACGTGGGCGGTCATCCGCCGGATCGAGTGCGAGGAGCGGGCACTCCACAAGGCCCTGGGCCCGGCCTACGCCGCCTACTGCGCCCGCACGAAGCGGCTGGTCCCGGGCCTGTTCTGATCGCGGTCACTCGCGCGGCGGTTCGGCCGGACTCTTGTACCATTCGTCGCGGGAGACCACCTTCGGTTTCTCGGGATCTCCCTCGTAGGCCGGCGTCATGATCTGCACGCCGTACTCGTTGAACACATCCAGGATGGAACGGTGCAGCTGGGCGTAGAGCGGGCCCATGTTCTGAGGCTGGTCACTGTAAGCGTTGATCTCGTAGACGACGCAGAAATCGCCCAGCGAGTTCAGCAAGACGAACGGCGGGGGTGTTTTGAGCAGGCCGGGCGTCCGGTCCGCGGCCTGGAGGAGCATGGCTTCCACCTGCCGCCACGGGGTTTCGTAGCCGATCCCCACCGTCGTATGCAGGATCAAGCCGGGCGACTGGGCCAGTGAACTGTAGTTCGTCACGTCTCCGTTCAGGATAGAGGAGTTGGGGATGATAACCTCCTCGTTCTTGGGGGTGCGGAGATGGGTCACCTGCAACCGCATGGTGGTCACGTCGCCGGTCACGTTCCCGATCTTGACCCGGTCGCCGAGCTTGAACGCCTTGCGGTAGGTCAGGGTGTAACCGGCCAATAGGTTGGAGATCACCGACGAGGACCCCAGGGAGAAAACGACACCCAAGAAAAGGGAAACACCCTTGAAGGCCGCCGAGTCCGAGCCGGGGATGTATGGATACGCGACCACGAGGCCGAAGGCGACCACCAACAGCCGGACGATCTTGTAGGTGGGGTGCGCCCATTCCGGATCGAAGTACGAGAAAGTGATCGTACCCTTGGCCACGGAGTCAAAGAACATGCGTATCAACCCGAGCACCCAGCGCACGATGAAGAACAGGATCAGGAGAAAGATCAGGTTCGGAAGCTGACTGACTATCGAGCTCAAGATGGTTTGAAGTGGTCGGATGATCCAATTCGCCAGGCTCGCATGGATGGGCCGGGTCCAGGGGAATAGTCCGAGCACCACGTAGACGTAGAAATAGGCGGCCAGGATGATGCCCAGGGTCAAAACGCTGCGCAGCCCGCGGCGGATGATGCTGCCCACCTTCTGGGCGCTCCCCGCTTGCAACGTGTCTACGCCCATGGAACGGGCCCGGTCTTCGATCCTGACGACCAGGCGGCGCATGATCCGGCGCCACAGCCAGGCCAACAGAGCCAGGATGGCCGCCAGGATCCCGGTGTAGCCAAGAGCCAGGAAGACGTTGTTCCAAACGGCTTCGGGTTGCCGTTCCGCCCGATATGTAACGATCGCCTGGCGGATCCGGTTGCAGACGACCCCCGCCAGCGACTTGCGGGAAACGCCTTCCAGATCGCCGTCGGCATCGATGATGCTGAGCAACCGGGTTTTTCCGGCCGTGATCACGGACATCGAGTCCTCTTCGACTACAGCCAGGTTTTGCGGGTTGAATTTCTTGTCGCGGGCGGCGGTTTCAATCCGGGCGGAGACAACGCTGGCCCGCTCCTCGGCGGGGAAGGCTGAAATCCCGCGGAGTAAGAACAGGGTTCGGCCGTCCAGCTCGACCGGAGCCGTGGCGATGGCCTCATGGAGTTCCTGTTGCGCCGCATTGGGTTGAGCATCCGGTGTTTGGGCCGCGACCGCCGCGGTGGTGACGCATAGGACCACCAGAATGCAAAATCGAAGCGTTTTCGGGCTTCTCGTCATGTGTGCCTCCCGGATTTCGTAACCCGTCAGAGTGTTCTCTGAGTAATCCTGATTTCTTATCGGCAGTCAAACCGTCAACAGCGTCCGGATAAAATACCGGGGAATCCCGGCGGCATCCGTTTTGACCGCAACTTCGGCGTGGTGATCGACCCCTCGGTACGCCGGCTTAAGTCCCGCACGGTGCCGCTCCTGTCGATGCTGACCGGTGAAAATGCCATAATTATAATCGGGTTTCCTCGGCGAGTCACCTGGAGAACCGATGGCGGAAAATTCAGAGATCAGGGCCCACCCGGGTCATCCTCACGCAGACTCGGGCGGCTCATGGGCCGGCAAACCGGTGAAACGTGAACCGGTGATTCCGGCGGCCGGCACGGTTCAGCCGCCCGCCACTCGGGGCGCAGGGATCAGCACTGCGACTTCTTGCCGGGGATGGGGGTGCCCACTGGGTAGCGGCCGTCGAAGCAGGCGGCGCAGAACTGGGAACCGTTTTCCACGATGGCGAGGAGATCTTTCAGCTCGAGGTATTTGAGCGAGTCCGCTTCCATGTGGATGCGAAGCTGCTCCTGGTTGATCTGGTTGATGATGAGCTCCTCATAGGTGGGCGTGTCGATGCCGTAATAGCAGGGAAACTTTACGGGCGGGGAGCCAATCCGGACGTGCACCTCGCGGGCGCCGGCCGAACGGATCATGCGCACGAGCTTGCGCAGCGTGGTGCCGCGGACGATGGAGTCGTCCACCAGCACCACTCGCTTGCCGGTGAAGAAGCCGGCCAGCGGATTGAACTTCTGCTTCACCGACTCGTCGCGGAACTGCTGCACCGGCTTGATGAAGGTGCGGCCCACGTAGTGGTTGCGGATGAGTCCCATGGAGTAGGGAGCGCCGCTGGCCTCGGAGTAGCCCTGGGCGATGAAGTTGGATGAATCGGGAACCGGCACGACGCAATCGGGCGTGAAGTCGTCATAGCCGGCCAGCGTCTGGCCGATGCGCTGCCGGATGCGGTAGACCTGCTTGCCGTACTGGAAGGAGTCGGGTCGGGCGAAGTAGATGAGCTCGAACACGCAGTGCGCCGTACCGGGCCGGTGGTCGCTGCGGAAGAACCGGGCGTCGGTGCGGATCGAGGTCATGCCGGTGGGCCGGAAGACAAGAATCTCGCCGGGCTCCACCTCGCGGATGTTGGTGGTGCGCAGGATGTCCTGGGCGCAGCTTTCCGAAGTGACGGCCCAACCGTCTTCGAGCTCTCCCAGCAGCATGGGCCGGAAGCCGTACGGATCGCGGAAGGCGTACATCTCATCGGGCGTCATGAACACGGTGGAGAACGCGCCCTCGAGCTGGGTGAACAGGGTCTGGATGGCCGCGACAGGGTTCATCCCCTCGCGCTCCAACAGGTGGACCAGCAGCCGGATCATGGCCTCACCGTCGTTGCGGGACGCCAGGTACACATGATTCCGGTTCAGCTCTTCGCGGAGCGAGGCGTAATTGATCAGGTCGCCGTTGGACGTCAGGGCGTAGCGGGGGCCGTTGAGGGTTTCCACCAGGTGCGGCTGGGCGTTTTCCAGTGTCGCGCCACCCTGGGTGGGGTAGCGGACGTGGCCGACGGCGCAGTGGCTGTGCAGCCCGGCCAGCACGTCGGAGGTGAAGACCTCCTTCACCAGGCCCATGGCCTTGAGCAGCCGGATCCGGCCGTCTTCCGCCCAGGCCAGGCCGCAGCTTTCCTGGCCGCGGTGCTGCTCGGCAAACAGGGCGAGCGACGCCTGTTCCGGGATGTCACGCCGCTGGTGCGTGTAGATACCGACGATTCCGCACATCAATCCACCTCTCGGATCAGAACTGCTGGCGGAACAGCTCCGCCAAGATTTCCAGGCAGCGGTCCACCATGGGGAAGGTGATGTCGCGGTAGGCCACCAGGCGGATCCGGTCGCCGAAGCCCGAGGCAATCACGTCCTGCTCGGCGAGGAGGCGGAGCAGGTCCGCGGCGGACCGTCGCGGGTGATCCACCCCGAAGATCAGGATGTTGGTCTGGGTGGCCGCCGCGTTCAGACGGATGAACGGGTATTGCTGGAAAAATCGCACGAAGCGCCGGATCTTTTCGTGATCGTCAGCCAGGAGCGGGGGGATCGTGTCCAACGCCACCAGCCCCGCGGCCGCGAGCACGCCCGCCTGACGCATGCCGCCGCCCAGGCGTTTGCGGTGCACCCGGGCCCGGGCGATGAACTCGCGGGTGCCGGCGAGCAGGGAGCCGACGGGAGCACACAGCCCCTTGGACAGGCAGAACATCACCGAGTCGGCGTCACGCGCCAGCTCCGCCACCGGCACGCCGAGGGCCACGGCGGCATTGAAGATTCGGGCGCCGTCCAGATGAATGGGCAGGGTGTGGGCATCGGCGATGGCCCGCACGTCGGCCATGTACGCGGGTTCCAGCACGGTGCCGCCAGCCAGGTTGTGGGTGTTCTCCAAGCAGACGAGGCCGGCGTTCGCCCGGTAGTACACCTGTGGCTGGATGGCGGCGCGGATGTCAGCCGGCGCCATCCGTCCGTCCACACCCGGCAGCACTCGCGGGAGCAGGCCGCCGAAGACGGCCATGGACGCCAGCTCGTAATTGTAGACGTGGGAGGCCGATTCGCAGATGACCTCGCTGCCCGGCGCGCAGTGGCTGAGCAGCGCCGCCGCGTTGCCCATGGAACCTGTGGGCATGAACAGCGCCGCTTCCTTGCCGGTGAGCTCGGCGGCGCGGGTCTCGAGCGCGTTGATCGTGGGATCCTCGCCGTAGACATCGTCGCCCACCACGGCGTCCATCATGGCGCGGCGCATCTCGGGTGTCGGCTGGGTGAGGGTGTCGCTGCGCAGATCAATTCGCATCGAAGAGTTCCTGGAGGATTTCGTTGCTGACCAGCATCCCCTGGGGGGTGAGGCGGAACGTGCCATTATCGTCCAACACCAGGGAGGGGACAATATTTTTTTTCAACGCTGCCGCCCACTCCGGCGGAAACGGCCGTCCCAGGCGGCGCTGGAACTCGGCGCGGGAAACACCGTCCACCAGGCGCAGCCCCAGCATGACGAACTCGCGGGCCCGTCGGGTCCAGTCCCACGCGTCTTCGCCCGCTTCGGCACGCCTGCTTGCGGCCGTACAATCGACGTAAGCCCGCAGCCGGCGCTCGTTCCACCAGCGCCGCCGGCCGTCGAAGCTGTGGGCGGCCACGCCCAGCCCCAGGTACGGCGCCAGGCGCCAGTACTTGAGATTGTGCCGGCTGCGGCGCGCCGGCGCGGCGAAGTTGGAGATCTCGTACTGGGGCAGTCCGGCGGCGGCCAGGCGCGCCGAGGCGTTAAGGTAAAAATCGGCCACCGCCTCATCGGGCGGCATCCGCCAGCGGCCGTCGCGGATCCGGCGTGCCACCGCCGGGTGGTCGTCGACGTCCAGCAGGTACATCGAGACGTGGTCCGGCCGGAGTCCCAAGCAGAACTCCAGGCTCTCCACCCAGCGGGTCGGCCCCTCATCGGGCAGTCCCAGGATCAGGTCCATGGCGATGTTCCCCACGCCCGCCTCGCGGAGCGCCGCCACCGCCGCGGTGACAGCCGCGGAACCGCCGTGGCGGCGGACCGCGATCAGGGTGTCGGCGTGAACGGTCTGCACTCCCACCGTGACCCGGTTCACCCCGGCGGCAACCCACGCGGCGGCCGCTTGCGGATTAACGTCTTCGGGATTGGATTCCAGGGTGATTTCAGCGTCCGGTGAGATGGTGAAAACGGCGCGCAGGCGATCCAGCAGGCGAGCCACCGCCGCCGGCGGCAGCAACGACGGGGTGCCGCCGCCGAGGTAGACGGAGTCGAACCGGGCGAACGCCGGCTCTGCCCGCGCGGCTGCGGCGGCCGCCTCCCGCTCCACCGCTGCGAGGTAAGGTTCCGCCTGCGGCCCCAGGGGAAAGGTGACGAAGTCGCAGTACAGGCACTTCTCCCGGCAGAACGGCAGGTGGATGTACAGCCCGGCAGCATCAGCCCATGGATGTTGCGATGCTAAATCCATTGTCCATCACGTGGTGATTCATTTCCGACCCGGTCGACCGTGACTATTGTACACGCGATTGGTTTGATGGAGTAGCGGTTCACCTGGCCGGGATATCTGCCAGTGTCCGCGTCTGTCGGGGAGGACGGGCACTTCGGAAAAACAACATCACATTCACACAGTCGGGTTTATAATTAAACAAAGCTTCAATAGGGCTTCTGGATCAGTAAACCGGCACTATACGTTTGTTTTTCTTTTGTCGAGTGAACCATGCGCTCCTATTTCTGGCCGGAACGGGCCGTCTGGGAAACCACGCTGCGGTGCAACCTGAGCTGCCGTCACTGTGGGTCGGTGGCCGGAGCGGCGCGGGCGGACGAGCTGTCGACGGCCGAAGCGCTGCGGGTGTGCGACCAGCTGGCCGAGGCCGGTTGCCGCCACATCACCTTGTCCGGCGGCGAGACCCTGCTGCGGGACGACTGGCCCGACATCGTCCGGCGCCTGCTGCAGCACGGCTTGCTGGTGGGCATCATCACCAACGGGCTGGCCCTGGTGGCGGGAGGACACAACCTGCACCGGTTGCGGGAGCTGGCGGATGAGGCGCCCCGGCTCCATGTTGGTATCAGTGTGGACGGTCTGGAAACTACCCACGACTTCATCCGGAACCGCCCGGGAGCCTTTCGGATCGCCGTCTCGGCCATCGATGCGACGCTGGAGCGGGGGATTCCGGCTGCGGTCTTGACCACGGTGAACAGCCTGAACCTCCCGGAGCTGCGCCGTCTGCGAGACGAAATTGTATTCGTTCGGCCGGTCTACGCCTGGCAGGTTCAGACCAGCAATTTCTACGGCCGGATTCGGGAGCACGCCGACTGGTTCCTCTCGCCGGCTCAATATCAGGAACTGGCGGCAATCCTCATCGAGTCCCGCCGGCTGCGCCAGGTCCCCCGGACCGAACCCGCCGACTGCATCGGCTACATGTCAGACGCGGAGCCTCAACTTCGGGACACGACCTGGAGAGGCTGCCAGGCCGGCATTCGCGCGGTTGGCATCCAGAGCAACGGCTCGGTCAAGGGCTGCCTGTCGATCCTGGACGACGGATTCGTTGAGGGAAGTCTGCGGCGACAAACCCTGCTGGAGATCTGGGACCGGCCCGGAGGCTTCGCCTATAACCGGGAATTCACACCGGAGATGTTGGGCGGCCTGTGCGTCGGCTGCGTCCACGGTCGCCAGTGCGCCGGTGGCTGCACCGCGGTGTCCCACTCCCTGACGGGGGCGACCCACCAGGCGCCGTATTGCCTGTATGCGTTTGAAGGCGCGCGGCAGGCGGCCGCAAGATGACATTGGCCGAAGGAGGGAGTCCATGAGTATGATCAATTTGCAAGCGGCGTTTCGGGCCATCGAGACGGCTGCCAGTGCCGCCGCCGAGGCGGCCGCCAGGGCGGCGCCCATGGGCGAGGTGATGGGAACGCCGGCGGCCGGCGGGGTGCTGGCGCCCATATTCGAACACTTGAGCGAGCGGGCGAAAGCGGCCGTCTCCACACCGTCGCCGGTTCTGGTATACGGTTTGATCTCTCCGAGCGGTCTGCCCGGCGGCACCAGTCTGACATTGAAATATGGCATTACACCCGCCGCCGAACCGGGGGTGTCGGGGCTGCCGACGCCGGCGATCGTGATGAAATACGGGGTCTTGCCCCACGGGTCATTCGATTTATCCAAGGCCGAGATCGGGGCGTCCGGCCGCTTGGCGGCCGGGAGATACGAGACGCTGGGCTGGGTGGTGGCTCACGGGCAGAACCGGATCGAGAGCCTCAGCCGGCAGACGGCTCAGGATCTGGCGGAAATCGAAGCGGCCAACGACGATCCAGAGGCGCTTCAGGAGGTGCAAGTCCTCCGAGAAGCCTACCGGCTGGTTGACAAGCTGGTGCTGGACCTGGTGGCGATGCGGGAGACCATTCAGAGCAAGATGCGCAATCTGCGCGGGGATTGATCATGACCAAGCTGAACATCCAAGCCAGCCCGGAAGAGATCCACCTCTTCATGGAAATCAGCCAGTTCTATTACAGCCGCGGCGATTATGCCGATGCCGAAAACGTGCTGCGGGGCGCGATGATCCTGGCGCCGGAAAATCCCGACATCTACGCCTGCCTGGGCGCGGTGTACCAGGCTCAGGGGCGGTTCGATCAGGCCGCAGATTGCTTTGCCCGCTCGCTGGCGACATGCCCGGGTGAAAAATGCGCCCGCAGCAACCTGGCGCAACAGTTGTTGCTGAAGGGTCGGATCGACGAGGCGGCCGAGGAGCTTCGCCGGGTTATGGCGGATATCGAACCCGATCATCCGATCCGCGAGCGAGCCGAAACGCTGCTGCAGATCACCGAAACAGCCCAGAAGCAGCAACACCACCCGTAAGTTGGTACAACGGAAAATCCGGGCACAATCAACCCCACGCAATCAGAACGGCGTGGGGATGTCGTAGAATCTGGCTTCCACGAGACCTCGCTCCTGCAGATGGCGCATCACCGCAAGCACGCCCCATTTTTCCGTCAGGTAATGGCCGGCGAAGCAGACGTTAAGGCCCACTGCCTTGATCTGGTGGTACGCGCTGTGGGACGTCTCGCCCGTCAGGTAGAAGTCGGCGCCCGCCTCGCGGGCCTCCAGAGCCAGCCTGGCGCCGCCGCCGGAGACGATGGCCACGTGGCTCACCCGCTCGGGGCCGAAGGGGAGAAAATGGACGTCGCACGAGATGGTCGCGCGGACCTTGGCTAACACGTCCTCGCGCGGGACCGGCCCGTCGGTGTTCGCCAGAATGCCGATGGGCGCGCCCTTGTAGTCGATGATGGGCGCGGGATCCTGCAATTCCAGCAGGCGGGCCATCTGAATGTTGTGCCCCAGCTCCGGGTGCACGTCCAGGGGGAGGTGAGCGGCGTAGAGGGAAATCCCGTGTTCGATGAGCGGCTTCAGGTAGGCCAGCGTCACTCCACGCACGTGGCGCAGGCCGCCCCAGATCATCCCGTGATGGACGAACAAAAAGTCCATGCCATCGGCGGCCGCCTGGACGGCGAGCTCGGGCGAGTAGTCCACGGCGAAGCCGGCGCGGCGGACCTCGGCGCGGCCCTCCACCTGGAGGCCGTTGGCCGATTCATCCTCGATGGCATGGATGTTCAGCAACCGGTCGAGCTCGTCCACCAGTTCAGTCAGTTTCATGTCAAGCTCCTCGGAGATCGGCGGGTTCCTTCACCACGAAAGTAAAAAGGATGCAGAGAAAGACACGGCAATTGTATCAAAAGATTTGGATGAACGGGCATTCCGGCCGATTCCACGGGCCGCGCGCCCACCGGGCTCGATCCGGTCGATGGTCGCGAATTACAGTTCATGGCATCCATGTTCCGCCACATCTCGGCGGTGAATGCAACGGGACGGAATGGACGACCAAGGTTCAGGGACCGGTTTCGAGTCGGGCCTGCCACTGCCCCAGCGTGACGACGGCGCCGGGAGCGAGCCAGCTCTTGGTGCAGCGTTGGCTGTTGACGAACACGCCGTTCATGCTGCCCAGGTCCTCGATCCAGAACGTCCCCTCCGGCGTGCGCCAGATCCGGGCATGGTGGCGGGACACGCCCTGCACCGCCAGCACGATGGCGTTGTCGGGCGCGGATCCCAATGTGGTGCACCCGGAGTCCAGGGCGTGCGTCCGGCCCAGGTTGTCCCGGAGCAGGGGACCCGGTCGCGCCGGCACCGGCGCCGGCATCGGTGCGGCGTAGCCCGGGACGGGCGGCGGCCGGTACGCCGGCGTTGCGGCGGGCGGGGCCGGAGGGGTCGGTGTCGGGTAAGCCGGAGTCGGTTGTTGGGCAACTGCGGCCGCGGCCGCACGCCGGCGGGAACGCCGCGACAGGGCCAGGCCCAGCAGCACGGCCGCGACGATGACCACGAGCAGGGCGCCCGCCGCGAACCACACCCACGCGGGCACCCGCGAGACGAAGCTGCTACTCGTCTGTCGGCGGATGTTCTCGATCATCGCGGCGTCGGCGGCCGGGGGCAGGTCGTCGATGGCGGCGGCCGTGTCGTCAAGCAGCGTCTGGTAGGTTTCCGTCTCCGCCTGGAACTGCTTCACCGACCGCTCCCAGTCGCCGCGCTCGGCGGCGGTGAGGGGCCGCTCCAGGCCGCGCAGAGCCAGGAGGCGGAGGCGGCGCCGGAGCGATTCCCAGCGTTCTGACCCGTCGGTGTAAGCCTGCATCCGGTCGGGTGCGCCGTCGTGCAGGGCGAAGAGGCCGGACACCGTCGCCATCTCCCAGGCAGCGACGGCCTCATCGGCTTCACGGAGGTAGGCCAGCGCGTCGGCCGAAACGCGGCCGCCGCTGGCGGTGAAGGCGTCCCACTCCATATTGTCCGCCAGCTCCAGGCGGGGCGTGTCGGCATCCCCGCCGCCGGGGAGCAGGCCGGCCTGCGCCACGCGGAGCGCGCCCCCGGCGCCGGGCCGGAGCAACAGGGCCTGAACCGGGGCGCCTGACAGGTCGGCGGTGGTGACCATCACCACGTCGAGCGACTTGTTGAGAATACCCACGAAGCGGTAGCACTCCTCGACGAAGCGCACACCGGCCATGACGTTGTCGAACACCTTCTGGATTTTCTCCAGCGTCTCGGCATGCTTGACGATCTCCGGCTGCAGGTAGATGGTGCCGATGATCTTCATGGCCACCTGACCGCATTCGCTGATGGTGTCCACCAGCACGGTAAGCCATTCCTCGGCGATGCGCCATTTCACCATCTGCTGGTATTCCCGGGCCAGCCAGTCGTGCCGGACCTTGAGCTTGGCGTAACTGCGGGCGTAGGCGGCGCGGATCGAGTCGTAGTCGTCGTTTTCGAGGAACAGGATCAGAAGCTGGTTGGCCAGGTCGTCGTAGGGCGCCAGCAGCGCACCGGTGATGGCCCCCTTGATGTCGGGGAACGGCATCTCGGGTACGTACTCGCCCAGAAAATCGGAAATCCGTTTGATGACCTGGGGCAGGATCAGTTCGTTGAGCATGCTGCGGGTGACCCGCCGGGTCTGGCGGTTGTCCACCAGCCGCTCGACCGGGGGAGTTTTGAAGAACCATTTGAACAGCCAGCGGTAGATCCGTCCCGACACGCTGGCCGGGGCGCTCTGGCTCTTCTCCCAGCGGGCCTTCAGTGCCTGGAGCTTGCGCAGCCCGACGGTCTTTTCCAGCTGCTTGTATTTATCCTTGACGTACTTGTCCAGCTTGGAGTCGGCGTAGAAGTAGCTGGCCGCGGCCTGGAACAGCGTCCAGGCATGGCCCAGCAGTTCCTGGCCGGCGTCGGTGGCGTCCTTGCGCGTGTCCTTGAGCACCAGGAGCATCCAGCCGAACAGCTCCATTTTGTTGACAAGTCCCTCGGCGTCCTCGGCGCTCAATTCGGCCACCTGTGTCTGGGCGCCCTGGACGAAGATTTGGCTGCGGGACTTGACCTCGGTGGAGGCCTCCCATTTGCCCAAATGGGTCAGGGCGTTGTGCTGCAGCCCCAGCAACCGTGCCGATGGCGCGACCAGAAAGGGATTCGTGAGCTCCTTGTCCCAGCGGGGCCAGTTGCTCATGTGCATCTGGATGGTGAACTGGCCCTCGTCGTCGGTTTTCACGACGTCCACGGCGGCCCACTTGAGGATCTTCTCGTCTCCCTCCAACTTCACCGTGGCGTCGTTGACGGGGACGCGCGTGGCCGTGCCTGGGAGGCGGTGAGTGGTGACTTTGAGCAAGACCCGGCCCTTGATGAATCCATTGAGGCTGGCGATCTGCAGCGGAAGCACCGAACGCTCCAGCCCCGGTTTCTCAACGACGAGACGGACCGGCGCGGCCTTCATGACGCCGATCTGGCAAATGACCCGGCCGGAGTCCTCGCCGGCGGCGTATTCGACGACCACGTCGCGGTTCTTGATCGAGCCGGTCTGCTGCATGTCTTTGGCGCCGATCGCGGGTGACTGGTAGACCGCCCGGGCGGTGCCGTCGGCCCCCGTCACCGGGTCGCTGGAGAGGAGGCGGCCTTTCTGGTCAGCCGAAAAAACGCCGTGGAAGTCCAGTTTCCAGGTCAGGCGCACCCCGGCGCGGGGCCGTCCCTGGGCGTCCATGAACTGGAAGACCACTGGGGTGGTGCTCTGACCGTCGCCGGCGACTGGATTGTCGCGCGCGGTGAGCGTCACCGTCGGTTTGGGCTTCACCTCGGGCGCGGTCGCGGCCTCCGTCTGGGTCCGTCCCACCCGGTGGAACAGAATGGGCGGGGCGATGAGAAAGAACTGGTCGCCCGGCAGCGGGATGAGCGATGTGCCGATCCCGCCCACGCTCACTCCGTAAAAGCCCATGTGGCTCTCGCCGGTATAGGCCACCTTCACCTCATCGGCGTAACCCACCTGCTTGAGGATCATGCTGCCGGTGTCGAAGGTCCATTTGGAGGCGCCGGTGATGTCGCTCCCCTCGTAGTAGCCGAAGACCGCAGACGCTGGGGTGGGTGACGGGTATAGGTGGATCTTGGCCTTCCCCTTGATCCCCTGGAACTCGGCCACGATGAGCACCCACGGCTTGTCGCCCTCGGTTGTGTTGAGCGCGGCCGCGTTGGGCCCCTTGAGTGCTTCTTCGAGAGCGATCTCTTTATAGTCGGCACCCGGTCCGGCGCCCATCACCTTCCGGATGATGATGGCGGTGAGTTGCAGGCTGCGCAGGAGCATCTTGGAGCGATCGTCCAGAATGGGCACCTGGAGATTGGTCCGAGCGATGCCGCCCGACATCTGGATCCGTTCGGCCGCCAGGCGGCCGGCGTTGATGCGGATGTCCACCGGTCCGGCCAGGTGATCCAGCAGCCGGCCGTCGGGATTACGGGCGGAGATGGTCACGGTGGTCACCGCGTCGCCATCGCCGGGGAGCCGGTCGGCGCCCGGTTCCACCAGGAGTCGGATCTCGTCGCTCGGCGGCTTCGCCTCGTCCTCCGGTTCCGGCTCCTCAGTCGGGGGCGTCTCAGGTTCCTCCTCATCGGGCGGCCGGGCGTCGTCGCCGGGCTTGCCCACGCGGGCCGTGGCCGTGAACACGGCCGCCACCGCATCCAGGAAGACGCCGCTCGAGGAAAACGGCGGGTCGAGTGGTTCATCGAAGGCGAAACGGAGGGTTACGCCGCGGGTCCCGTTGGGTGCGGTCACGGCGAGAACCACGGTCTGTTCGGCGAAGGTGACGCTCTGAACGCGCACGGGCTCGCCGGCCGACAGCAGCGCGTTGAGGCCCCCGCGGGTGGGGAGCACGAAGCGGTCTGGAGCCACGTGCACGGTGTACGGGTTCTCGAAGATGTTGACCCGCAGGTATTGCAGGCTGCCGGCGTACTGGCGGCGGTAGAGTTCCGCCTGGCCGGGGTCCACGGCGGCGGCTGTCCATGTAACCGTCAGGAGGATCAGCAGGACCGGCAGGAGCTGTGATGTGCGGCGACTAGCCATGGGACGCCTCGCCCGGGCTCGACACAGATGGCGGTTCCGCCAGTACCACAATCCGATTCAGCTCCATGCGCTGAGCTGGAAAATAGTCGGGGATTTCCTCGTATTCCTCTTCCACCGGGTTGGCCGGCGGCTGGAGGTAAAAATAGGCGAAGGCGACGAAGCCGGCCGCCAAAACGAACAGCAGGAGCAGCACCCACAGGCAGCAACTGCAGCAGCCCCGCTTCTTCTTGGCGGGGGCGTGTGGCTGGGGAGGCGGCGGCGCGGGGGGCGGATAGTAGGCAGCGGGTGGGTACTGGGCCATGCGTCCGTCGCTTCCGGGTGTGTTGGGAGACCGGCAGGAAGATTGTAACAGGAAGGCGGGTCCCCGCAAACAGGAATCCTCACAGTCTGGGTGGCGGCCCTGCGTCGCGGAAAAACTGACGGCGCCACCGGCGGCCGGTGTACAATGGCGCCCAAGCAGTCTGAGCAAGGAGTGTGGGCTCATGGAAAAAGCAGGCGCGCGCAAGCTTGGGGTGGGGATCGCTCACATGGTCATCCATTTTATGGACGGGACCAGGATCGTGTTCCGCTATCCCAAGCAGGCCGGGCACGACGCGGCCACCATCGCCGCCACGGTCAAGAAAGCGCTGGAGACGGACAAGATCGTGGTGGAGGCCCAGGGCGCCCTCCTGGTGATCCCCGGCCGCAACATCAAGTACATCCAGATCACACCGGTCCCGGACGAGCTGCCCAAGGGGATTCTCCGCCACGCAGAAATCGTGGGGTGATCCCGGCCGCGGCGGCCTGCCGGTCGGCCGTCAATGACTCTGTCGCTTTGTCGCCGGTCTCCGATCCCCGGGCTCGATCGTCGGACGCTGCCGGTTGAAGGAGGGCGAACAGCCGATGAACCGGGATTGGATCCGGAATCTCCGGTCCGCCCCGTACACCCATTCACCTGGTTACCGAACGATCAGCTGCTGTCGCAGTAGGGTCGCATCAACCGCGTCCAGCCGGCTGTTGCCATTGAGGTCGCCCATGGGTGGCCAGGCGCAGAGCGGGTCTTCCGGCCCGATGTTGCCGGCCAGCACCTGAGCCAGCACCACCAGGTCCAGAGCATCGGTGACACCGTCGCCGGTGAGGTCGCCGTCGGGCGGCTGGATCACCTCGGCGAGAAATTCCTGGATGTGGTTCACCAGGCCTTCATACTGGCCGTTGTAATCCCCGGCGGTCGAAACCACCACGAGATCCAGGGCCGGGACGACGAAGATGTGCTGACCGCCCCAGCCCCACGCCACCCAGATGTCGGGACCGGCGCCGGGCGCGGCGCCGGCCTCCAGCGGCAGCAGCCACCATTGGTAGCCGTAGCCGCTGCCGTCGGCGAAGGTGGAGCGGCGGATCATGCTTTCCGCGATCCACGATGCGGGTACGAGTTGTTGGCCGCGCCACGCGCCTTTCTGCAGGTAGAGCTGGCCGAATGCGGCCATGTCCCGCGGCCGGAGCCAAAGGCCGCCGCCGGTATCAGTGAGCCCCCCGGCGCCCAACGACCAGTCCCAGCGGGAGATGCCCAGCGGCGCGAACAGGCGCTCCGCTGCGAGATCGTGGGCCTGCCGCCCGGTAACGTGGAGCAGGAGGCCGGAGAGCAGGATGGTGCACCCGCTGTTGTACTGAAACACGGTGCCGGGCCAGTAGGCCATCCGGCGGTCCAGCATGAACTCCAGCCAGTCAGGGCTGGCCATGAGCTGGCGGTACGGGTTGCGCGCGTCGGTGTACGGGTACTGGAATTCGTTCCAGTCGAATCCGGCGCGCATGGCCAGCACGTCGGCGAGGATGATGGCGTCCTTGCGCGGATCGGGATTGGCCACGGGCGCGTATTCGGGAAAGTGCGGGAGCAGCAGGCCGTCCAGTTCGCCGCGGTCGAGCACCATCCCCACCAGCGCCGAGGTGACGCTCTTGGTAACCGAGTAGACGATGTGCAGCGTGTCGGCGTCGAAGTCGTGATAGTAGTGCTCCGCCGCCAGCCGGCCGTGGCGGATGACCAGAAAACTGTGCACCGGGCCGAAGTCGCCCCGGGCGATGGCATCATGGTAGGCGTCGAGCACGATGTGGTCGAGTCCGACGGCCTCGGGCGCGACGGACGACCACTGGGACGGCACCTGCGCCGCCGCCTCCGTCAGTAACACGACCCAGCCGATGAGCGCGGCGGCAAGTTTCAGATGGCCCTGGCGTGGTGGCGACATGCGTGTCTTCCCTTCCGCCTGGTGTGAAGGGGTATACGTGAATCAGCGGAAAAAGTCGCCTCCACCAAATCGGCGCACCAAGGTTCAACGGCAAAAAGCCCCGGTCGCGGGACCGGGGCGATCCATACCAACCATCAACTATCAACCATCAACGGTTTATCGGACCTCGACTTCGACGCTGGCCGAGTGGCTGTTGAATTCGGGCGCGTACATGCACGCGATGTGGGCCAGGCCCGTGGGGTAGCGGCCCTTGTGCGTCACCCGCAGGTTGTACTCGAAGACGTAGGTCCCCACGGGGAGATAGTCGATGAAGAAGTGGGTGGCCGTGTCGCGGGTGGACTGGTAGTAGAAGAGGCCGTCCTGGAAGCGGTAGCCCGAGAGGACGTCCGCCGGCTCAAAGCCGCTGCCGCGGTGGTCCTTCATGTGGACGTACTCCATGTCGCGGTCCACCCGCAACGTGACCCGGACCACCACCAGGTCGCCCACGGCCAGCGGCCCGGCCACCGGCTCGATCACCGGGCCCTGCTTCGTGTCGCGCCGGACAAAGAGCGCTTTCTGGAGCTGCAGCGGGGTGCCGGCGTACGGCGTGATGCGGCCGATGTCCTCGAGGTACTGCCAGTGCAGGCCGCCCCAGGCGATCCCCGGGTCGGTTTTCTCCAGCTTCACCTCGCCCATTTCCGGCCGGATCTCGGGGCCGCTCCACCGCTTTTCGTAGCAGCCGGTGCCGGCTTCGACCGTGTCCGGCTCCACCCGCTGCCCGCCGAGGGTCACCCCGACGAGGGCGTCGGCGGCGAGCCAATCCTCGCCCCGGTGCAGCAGGGCGTAAATCGCGTCGGCCGTAGCGGTGGTGGTCTTCCAGTTCTGGGTCTGCTTCTGCTTGAGGAGCCAGATCTTGCATTCCTCGACCGTCTGGGCGTCGCGGGCCACCTCGTCAAAGGCCTCGATCATGAGCGCCTGCGCTTCGATGGGGGCGTGGTACCACCACCAGGAGAGCTGGCCCTCCGCCCAGTAGCGACCGAGCTCCGGATGAACCTGGCTGCGCTCCTTGAGCGAACGCAGAATCTGCATCGCCGGGACGGTGCCGCCGAAACGGTGTTCGGCCAGCGCCAGTTGCGCCTGGGCGCGGCGGGAGTCGAGTTTGAGCCAGTGGGTCTCGCCCTGTTTGAGGAAGTAAAGCGCGGCCTTGGCGGCTTCCCCCTGGAGCGGCTTTTCCTCGAGGTAGAAGCTCCGGGCGTACAGGTACATGGCTGCGGTGGGCGTGAGGTTGTTCTGGCGGAGCCGTTGGTTCTTGATGATCTCCTTGTGCACGTCAACAATCCAGCCGTCGAGATGGTCGACGGCCTTGAGGGCCATTTCCTGAGGCACCGCCTGCACCCCGAGGTGCTTGAGGCGCCCGAAGCCGGTGACCAGGTACAGGGTGATGTAACTGTTGCCGCGACCGCCGGGGAACCAGGGCCATGAGCCGTCGGGCAGTTGCATCTGCTCGAGCTTGCGCAGGGCGGACGCGAGCTCGGATTGGATCCGGTTTTCGTCGAAGAACAAGGCCGTGTTGCGCCTGGCCTGGGTTTCGTCCTGCGCGTCCAGCACCCACGGCGACTCTTCCAGCAACACACCGCGCAGGTCGGCGTTCCTTTCGAGGTTGGAAGCCAGCGCCGCGGGTTGGGCGGTCCGCCAGGCGTCCAGCACCTTGCGGATGCGCGGATTGGCGTGGGCGATGTGGTGGCCCAGGGCGTTGGCGTAGAGGCGGTTGAACACCTGTTCGGAGCACTCATACGGGAACTCCATGAGGAACGGCAAGGCCTGCACCGCGTACCAGGCCGGATTGGACACCATCTGGAGCACCAGCTTCAGGTGGGCCAGCGAGTCGGAGGCGCCGGAGGCCATGAGCTTGTCGAAACGGAACGCCTTCTCACCCTGACCGCTGATCCAGAGCGGCAGCGATTCCTGGACCAGGATCCGCCGGCTGATGACGGGGAGCAGCCCCACTTCGCCGTCGGAGAACTCGCCGGCGCGGGCCACGGCGCGATAGGTGACGAGGTCGAGACGGTCCGGGACCTTGATCCGCCAGGCAAACGAGCGGGACTGCTTCGCCGGAATGGCGCCAGACTGGTTCGGCGTCGCGTTGGCCAGTGCGCCGTCGAGGGACTGCTCGCCGAGGGCGTCCAGAAAGTTCAAGGTGACAGCGCCTTCGAGCACGTTGTCGGTCAGGTTGATGACCTTAACGCTGAACTCCAGCTCGTCGCCCTCGCGGAGGAACCGGGGCGGATTGGGCTGGACCATCAGCTCCTTCTGGGTGACCACCTCGTCGTTGAGGGCGCCGCTCGCCAGCTCGCGCGTGTGGGCCAGGCTTAAAAAGCGCCAGCGGGTCAGTGCCTCGGGCATGGTGAAGTTCAGGGTGAACGAGCCGTCGGCGCCCGCCTCCAGTTGCGGGAAGAAGAAAGCGGTCTCGTTCAGGTTGGTGCGGAGCTGGACCGGACCCGTCGGCGGAGACACCGGCTGGGCGGGCACTTCTGCCGGCGCGGCAGACGCATCGGCGGCTTCCGCTTCTCCCGGGGCCGCCATCTTCGCCGCGGGTGCCGGTGCGGGCGGCGGCATGGGCGCACCGGCCATCATGGCGGGCGCCTCGGCCATGGTCCGCCGCATCTCGTACATGAAGTAGTTGTCGGTCACGTCCGACGGGAAATGGAGGTAAAGCGGCTCCTCATAGGGCGCGTAGCGCCGAAACTCGTCCTCCCACATGCGGAGGCCCTGGCCCTTTGTGGAAAAGAACGGGTGGATGTACGTCCGGTCCTGGCGAAAAACGCCGGACAGGCCGGGAAACCCGTGAGGGTAGAACTGATCGAGCGAGGCGTCGTAGAGCGTCGCCACAAGTTCGGCCGCGGCTGCTTCGGCGCCCGGTCCGGTGACCTTCAGCGACCAGGTCTCGGCCTGGCCGGGACGGAGCTTGGAGCGGAAGGTGCCCCACTCCAGGCGGAGCGCCTTGTTGGTCCATGGCACCGCGACGCGCGTGGTGGTGGTGTAGAGGCGGTTTTCCTTGACGAAGGTGGTGACCACCGTGAAGCCGCCGCGGTGGCGCTCGGTCACCGGGTAGCTGATCCGATGCTGCGTCTCCTGCGGATGGATCCAATACTGCTGCAGCCACTCGCCGTCGGAGAAGATCTCCACAAGCGCGGGGCCTTCGGCGTAGCCCGTGGCCCAGAACGCCTCGAACGAATCGCCGGGTTCCAGCGCCTCCGGACGGCTGCCGAAGAACGCCGGCGTCTTGACCGGAAACGTGCGGGCCGCGGGATCCAGCACCAGCAGCGGCTGCATGGCGCGCACCGGCGAACCGTACCGGTCCTGGGTGTGGAGCTGGGCGCGGTAGACACCGGGGGACAGGGTGAGATCCACGACCAGCGTCCCATCCGCGCCGGTGGAAAATTCGCGAGTCAACGCCTGGTCGCCCGCGGGCCAGCGCTGCCACTCGGCGGTGCGGGCCGACGCGGCCTCGCCGGCGCCACGGCGGGCGCCGAACAGCTCGGCGGGCACAGGGGCGTCGGGCATCTGCAGTTTGAAAACCGTCAAGGTGCCCGTGGCGGGGACGGGCTCGCCGTCGAGGGTGGTGGTGCGGAGTTTCAAACGGATCGGCCCGGTCGACTCCTGCCACTCGGCGGCGGTGATGTCGGCTTGCAGGGCGGTGTAGCCCAGCCGGACCACCCGTTCGCTGCTCCGCGTTTCGCCGGCTGTGTCGGTCACGTCCACTTGGATCCGGTACACGAAGGTGGGATGGTCACCGGCAGGGATCTTCTTGTCGGGCCGCGCGGCGAACGTCACGCGGAACACGCCGGCGGCGTCGGTCGTCAGCGTGCCGCTGGCGATTTCCTGTGGCTCGCCGATGCGCCAGCGCGGGTCGCGGTAGTAGTAAAACCAAGGCGGCAGCTGGGCCAGCCGGACCACTCGGTAGCGGACGGACGCGCTGTCAATGGGCGCGCCGGCATAAGCCTGGGCCTCGCCGGTGACCGTGACCGCGTCGCCCAGCCGGCATTCGCCTTCGGGCGGCCGGAGCTCCACGAAGAACTTGGGCCGCTTGTATTCCTCGACCCGGAGGATGGCGCTGCCCGGCGGGTCGGCGGTGACGAGCCGCATGGCGCCTAGCAGCCGGCCCGTTGGGGCCGTCCAGGTGCCGCTGAAGGAGCCGAAGTCGTTGGTCACGAAGTCGGCTTTGGCGATCTCCTGGTCATTGACATCGCGGAAGGCCAGGGTCACGGTCCGCCGGGGCAGGACCCGGTAGCTGTTCCCGGCGGGATCGGTTTCGAGGCAGAGGCCCTTGAAGTGGATCATCTGTCCCGGCCGGTACAGCGAGCGGTCGGTGAAGAGGACGGTTCGCGTCGCGGCTTCGGTCCGCGTGATGCGGGCGTAGCCGACGCTGTCGTCGTGGAGGTAGCGCGTGCCATCGGGCGCCCGGAAGAAGAACATCTGGTCCCGGCGGTTCTCGCCGGGCTGGATGAAGAAGTAGCCGTTGGCATCGGTGACGGCGGCGCCCGACTGCTTGTAGGCACGCTTGGCGTAGTCGTAGGCGTACGCCGTGACCGCCACCCCGGCTATGGGTCGACCGGTGGCGTTGCCCAGCGCATGGCCCTCAATACGGTCTCCGCGGGCGCGCAGGACCACCCCGAACGGGCTGCTCCAGAAAGTGGCGTTTGCGATGGCGTTTTCCTTGAGCCGGAACGACTTGTCGTAGCTGGCCAGGACGCGGTAGAAGCCGGGCGCCAGCCCCGGCAGCTCGACATCCTGAGTCGTTTCTTTGTAATCGGTGGTGGGCGGGAGGGTCTTGTGGATCTCCCAGAGCGGCTGGCTGCGCAGCAGCTTGTCCAGCTCATCGGTGTTGAGATGCTGCTCCCGGAAAAGCTCCATTGACGGGGGGAGGGATACGGGGTAGATACGGAAAGTCAAGCCGGTGACGTTGCGGTAGGTGACCCGGACATGCCAGGGACGCTCCGGCAGGGTCACTGTCTCGGCCTGCAACTGGAAGACCGGCTGCCGGATGGCGGTGATCAGGTTGCGGCAATTGGCGCCGCCTACCGACTTGGGTGCGGTTTCGGCGCCCGCCTCGGCGACGGCCAGGGCCGCGGTGAACGCTTCCTGCGACTGCAGCTCTTGAGCCCAATAGTAACAGGCCAGGGCGGACACATTATCACCGGCCGATTCCGCCAGTTCCTGCAACCGCTCGATGAAGCGCTCGGCGGCCGCCTCACCGGCGGCGACGTTGCGTGCCCAGTGGAGCCGGCGCAGATCGGCGTCGCGCCGCGCCGCCGGGTCGGCGTCCTGAGCGTGGGCGCGCAGAATGCGCTGGAACAACTGCAGCGCTCTGAGCAGCGGCGACTCTGTGTCGGTGGTGACCGGCTGCCACTGCACGAAAGCGGCGGCAGGAGCCAGCACATCGGAGTCGGCAGTAATTTCGAAGGCATCCTGCGGCTTGGGTCGGAAGGTGTCATTCGATGTGTAGAAGACGATGGCTTGGTCGGCGATGAAGTCGAACAGGGTGGGCCGCAGCGCGTCGGGCATGTTCCCCGGTTCTAGAAACTCGCGGAAGTCCGCAGTGGGGATCTGACGCAACAGCGCCTCGTCAGCGAGCACCGACTGGTAGAGGGCGTCCATCTCCCGGAACAACCGGGGCAGGTCCCAAGTCGTGAAGTCCTGTTCGTCCAGCTTGGCGGTGGCGTCGCGATCGAGGAAGCGGTACCGGTTCCGCTGATAGTAATGGTTGTACCACTGGGCCAGGATGACCCGCAGCAGCGGCTGGATGCGCGCGGGCGCCTGGGGCAGCGCCGCTCGGAGCCGGCGCACCTTTTCCTCTGGGTGGTTGCCGCCGGTCACGGATTCCATGAGGATCTTCTTGACCAGCGCCCGAAGCGCCTCGACGTCGGCGCCGTCGCGGCAGGCGCCGTCGTAGATCTGGCCCAGCAGCGCCGCGGAGGTCTCGGGCAGGCCGTCCGCCTCCGCCTGGGCGACCCGGTCCCAGAGTGACTTGCGGCTCCTGCCGTCCGCGGCGTCACAGGCGATCCCGAACAGCAGGACGCAACCGATCATCAGAAAAAACGCCCACATGGAAAACTCCTTGGTGTTGCTTCGCATGCCAGATTGTCCTTTTTATTTTGAGAATACTCTGAACAGTGGGGAGTGTCAATGTGGCCGCCACGGCGGCAGGTCGACGGTGGGTGCGGGGTGACGGAGTGCGGGAGCCGATAGCCGATCAGTAGCCGGGCCGCCACACGCAGTTACGGTCGCGCTCGTACTCGGTCCAGAGGCAGTATTCGGACGCAATGGGTTGGGGAAACAGCTCCTGGAAGGCGCCCTGGTCGGGGCCGATTCCCTGGTCGTTCAGGTTCAGGTTCCGCTCCGACACCTTGACGAGACCCTGGCTGGACAGGCGGTAGTGGATCAGCCGGCCCAGGCCCTTCCCGGTGCGCTGAAACACGGACACCCGGCCCACGCCCGGCCGGATCTTGTCGATGGCGATGGCTTTGGGATGGAACAGCAGTTGCGCCACCCGGACGTAGCGGCCGTTCGGTTGGCTCAGGTAGATGTCCCACATGCCGCCGGCGCCGCCCCACGTCTGGCTGCCGGTGACGGCGATGTCGGTGCGGCCGTCGCAGTCGAAGTCGGCGTAGAGGCGGATGAGACGCAGATCGGGCTCTTCCTGGGCGAGACCGGCCATGCCGATGAAATAAAACGTGACGGGATCCGCCACGGCAGGCGAAACCGGCAGGGCCACCGTGGCAAGCAGGGTGATCCAGAACCCGGCGATCCAACAGCGCATGGCAGAGCCTCCGCGGCAGGTTGGCCGCATTGTAACGCCGGCACGCGGGACTGTCAAAAAGTCCCCGATGCGACGACGCGGGCGACCGTGGTGATTTCCGGTGGGTTTTCCAGATGCTGCTTGACCTTGCACTGGTCGGCGGCGCGGATCAGCGCAGGGAGGTATTTTTCGGGGAAGTCTGCCGGGACCTGGATTTCCAGCTCGATGGTCTCCACGTTCTTCGTGCCGGTCGTGAAATGAATGCGCTGGACGATCCGGACGCCGTCCAGGCTCAACTTCCGCTGCTGGCAGAAATACAAAACATAAATACCGGCGCACGTGCCGATTGAAGCCAGGAACAAGAGAAAAGGAGCCGGGGCGCTGTCGGTGCCGCCGCCTTCTGGCGGCTGGTCCGTAACGACGGTGTGATGGCCGAAATGGGCGTTGACCAAGGTGCCGCCCGGAAAGTCAATTCGCATTTCTAACATGCCGCCTCCTGCATTGGGTGTGGTGTATCCATCGTCAAGTGAGTGCATATACGCCGTCGGTTGTTGCAGACGGGACAACAGCCGAATTATACGGGCGAATGGATGACGGAAACAATCCGTAGGATTCCTCCCGGCCCCGACGGCATAAACCGGGCGGATGGTCGATGGCGTGGCTGGAGTTGTCTCAGCCGGGACCGCAGTGATGGTCTGGGTCCGGCACGGTGCAAGGGGATTCAATCCAGGGCTGCTGTGAACGTGTCCGCCAGCGGGGCTTTCGGCTGGAAGCCGAGTCCGCGCAGCACGTCGTCGAGGGCGCCCAGGGCCAAACCCACCTTGTCCACCCAGCAATTTTCGCCCATGTGGCCGATGCGGATCACGGGATCGGTGAGCGTGCCCAGCGAGCCGGCCAACAGAATGCGGTGCCGTTCCAGAATCTCCCGCCGGATCTCCGACTCCTTCAATCCGGACGGCGGCAGGAAGGCCGTAACCGTGTCGGACCAGCCGGCTTTGGGAAAGAGCTCCAGTCCGCCGGCGGTGATGGCCTGGCGCACCGCCTGGCCCACGCGGTGGTGGCGCTCGTAGACGTCCGCGTCCGCCAGCACCCGGTCCAGCGCGGCGTCCAGGCCGAACAGATCGCTCACCGGCAGCGTGTAAGGGAACCATTTCCGCTCGTACCAGTCGGCCCAGTGGTCGAGGTTGCAGTAGTAGCCGGCCACCGGTTGTTTCCGGCGGTGGATGGCCCCCCACGCTTCGGGACTGACGCTGAGGAAGGACAGACCCGGCGAGGCGGACAGGCACTTCTGGGAGCCGCCCAGCAGGATGTCCACGCCCCAGTTGTCGGCGGCGATGGGGATTCCGCCGATGGAGGATACGGCGTCCACCACCGTCAGGATGCCGCGCTCCCGCAGCAGAGGCGCCAGCAGCGGCACCGGATTGAGCAGGCCGGTGGGCGTCTCGCAGTGCACGAGGGTGGCGAGCTTAAAGCCGGAGTCGCGTTGGAGCAGCGCCAGCACCTCGTCCGGATCGAACGGATGCCGCTCGTCGCCGTAACAGAACACCACCTGGCCGCCGTACAGCTTGACGAAGTCGGCGAAGCCGTAGCCGAACACGCCGTTGGCGAAGCAAAGGATCCGATCGCCGGGCTCGATGAGCGAGGCACAGGCGGCCTCGAGGCCGAGGATGCCCTCTCCGCCCAGCACCACCACCTCATGTTCCGTGCCCACCAGCCGCGCGATCTTGCGGGTCACTCCGCGGTAGAACTCGAAAAATGCGGGATCCAGGTCCGGGTTGACCATGGCACGGGACATCGCGGTGAGCACGTCCTCACTGACCTCGGTGGGTCCCGGCGTCATGAGCATGGGCGGTTTCATGAGCGCGCCTCCTGGGAGCGGTTCAGTGGGACACGATACGGCGCCCGCTGCTGGTTGCAGGGCGCCGCGCGCGGCGCCCCGGCTGTATACGCCGTGTAGAGAATATCATAAAACTGTTGCCGGAATGTTGCAAATAGACGACTTGACCGACCGGCCTGGCACAGACCCCCCAACCGACAGAACCGCACCGCCAGCAGGGGAGATGATGAACCGCGCGACGCGTCTAAAAGCGGATGTAAAAACCGCCGGAGGCCTCGAGCTGGTGGAAGAACTGTCCCGCTGTGACGATGTACACTTCGCCCGGCAAGACGCCGATGACCCGGGTCTCTTCGCTGACGTAAGTGGGCACGTAACACCCCTGCACCCGCACCCCGGCGTGCTTGCCGATACCCAGCTTGATCCCGCCGCCCATGCGCACCGACAGGTGCAGGGAACCGTCGACGTCGGCGGGCACCGGATCCAGGTAGGTGGCGCCGATCCCGAAAATGAGGAAGGGGCGGATCCGACCTCCTTCGCAGATCCAGTGATAGAGGCCGTTGAATTGGTACTGGTCCACATTCAGGTCGAAGAGTCGGACGGACGGCGACAGTGATCCGGTTCCCTCCCGGAGTTCCGCCTGCTGCCGGAGCCAGGAGAATTCCAACTGATAATGCTCATCGTAGTCGACGCCGAACGTGAAACCGCAGCCCGGCCCGCCCTCGAGCAGAAGGTCCCGCGTGGTCTCGCCGTCTTCGGCTTCGAATTCACCGCCGATTCGATACAGGGCCATGGGGGTGATCTCGAAACGCCCTGCGGCGGACAGTACGCTCGTCAGGGCCAGGCCGATTAGCAGGGAAATCGTGACTCGGTGGAACATGCGGCATTCCTCCGGTTAAGAGTTTCGGCGTTCACCACCAGACCGTTGGTGTACCTTGGTTCTCCATTTGGCCGATCGCCGGAATTCAGCGGGCCCATTGTAACACCGATTCCTGACGGAGCAGCTATTGGGAACAGGTTAATCCCGAGGCGGTTGAGGCATTCAGCCACCGGCGGAACCAGTCGCGGATGACCTGGCGGGTCGCGTCGGTGCCGCTGCGCGTGATGGAGAAGTGGTCCTCACCGTCCAGCAGCAGCAACTGGCTGCCGGGCGGGGCGGCCGCGTGCAGGCGGATGCTGTGCGCGCAGGGGATGTTGCGGTCGTCCCGCCCGTGGATGAACAGGACGGGCGCCCGGGCGCTGCGGATGGCCCGCAGCGGATCGGCTTCAGCTGGTTCGAAATTGGCTAGACGTCCCGCCCGGGCCAGACCTTCGTCCACCAGTCGGTTCGGAATGAGTCCGCCCAAGCCGGGCAGATAGTGGCGGATGTAGTCCCGGACCACGTCGCGCAGGCTGGTGAACGGGGCGACGGCGACCACCGCCGCCAGGCGCGGGTCGCGGCCCGCCCATTGAATGGCCGCGGCCGCGCCGTACGAGGGACCCATCACGCCAGCCGGTCCGGACACCCATCCGCGGGCGGTCAGTTCGTCGAGAAGCCGGGCGAGATCGGCCGATTCCCGAACCCCGTAGCTGAGCCAATCACCTTCCGAGCGGCCGTGGCCGCGCAGATCCACCAGGACGACCCGGTGGCCGTCCGCCGCCAGGGCACGGCCCAGCCCCAGCAGGTGGTCTTTACGGTCGCGGATTCCGTGCAGAACGAAGACGGTCGGCGGTGCGCCGCCCGCAGCAGCCGGCGGTTCGATGATCCAGATGGAAAGCGCAGCCGGCGGATCACCCACCCGGATCCGCGCCTGCCGCGAAACGCCCAGGCGTCGCCATTCGGCGGGGCGGAGATCATCGGCCGGATCGGGTGGCCGGTCATGATTGGGCGCGTAGACGATCCCGCCGGCAAGGACGTTCGGGAACCAATGGGAGGCCGTGGCCACCGCCAGACACACGCTCAGACCGGCAAGAACCAATGCAAGCAGCAGCGCAAGGCGGATGCGGGAACATTGGGTGGCTTGAGATGGTGTTGCTCCGGACATGATGCGGGTCAGTTGTCCAGCGAGACCCCTTCCAGAGCCAGCATCCGCGCTTTCAGGTCGAGCCCGCCCGGACCGGAGAATCCGCCGAGGCGTCCGCCGGCGGCTAGGACCCGATGGCATGGGATGATCAGGGCCACCGGATTGCGGGCCATGGCCTGTCCCACGGCCCGGGCGCCGCCGGGCGAGCCGCAGCGTTCGGCGAGCTCGCCGTAGGTCACGGTCTGTCCGGCCGGAACCTTGCGGGCGGCTTCGTAGACGCGGCGGGTGAAAGGCGGCAGACCGTCCAGATCCAGCGGGACGGAGCGGAAATCGCGGCGGCGTCCCGCCAGGTGATGGCGCACCCGTTCGATCACGCGCACTATCGATGCCGGAGGCGGAGCGGGTTCCGCGGCGGGGTCCTCCCCACGAAGCCGGGCGGCGACCGCCGCCGGATCGGCCGCAGGCAGGTGGAAGCGGCAAATCCGGGCGCCCCGCCAGGCAATCGCGCAGAAACCCAGAGCGGTCTCGAAGACCGTGAACTGACAGGTTCTTACACGGGCCATCGTCAACCTCCGCGAAGAGGATCAAAAACCAGCCGCCAGCCCGGTGCCGCGGGGATCGGAGGCGCCGCGCATCACGGGTCGGCCGGCGGCGTCCCATTCGACAGCGACGCACTCCACCAGGCCGAGCCGGCCGCTCCGAGTGTACGGCTTGAGATCGTAGCCCATGCCCGCGAGGACCTGCCGGACGGGCTCGGCGAGAGTGGCCGGTTCGTGGTACAGGACGTCAGGCAGCCACTGCTGGTGGATGCGGGACCGCTGCACGGCGGCGTCCAGGTCGAGGCCGAACTCCAGCACGTTGAGCAGCACCTGGGCAACCGCCGTAGCGATGGTGGGGCCGCCGGGGCTGCCCAGCACCAGCACCGGCCGGCCGCCGCGTCGGGCTACGACGGGCGTCATGGAGCTCAAGGGCCGCTTCCCCGGGGCGATGGCGTTGGCTTCGCCCTGGATCAGCCGGAGCGTGTTGGGCAGGCCCGGAGCTGAGGCGAAATCGTCCATTTCGTTGTTGAGGAGAAAACCAAGTCCGGCGACCACCGCGCCGCAGCCGAAATTTTCATTCAGCGTGTACGTGAGCGAGACGGCATGCCCCGCTGCGTCCACCACCGACAGGTGGGTGGTCTCGGTGGATTCCGGCTGCGGCGCCGCGGCTCCGGGGAGGAAGAATCGGCTGTCCAGCGCCACACCCGGCTTGATCAGCAGCCGCAGCCGATCGATGTGCGCCGGGGCCAGCAACTCGGCCGTGGGGTCGGAGACATGGTCGGGATCGCCCATCCGGTTGGCCCGATCGGCGTAAGCCAGGCGCATCGCTTCGGCCAGCAGCTGGAGATAGACGGGTTCAGGCAGGCGGGCCAGGGCGTACGGTTCCAGAATCTGCAGAATTTCCGCCAGCACCACCCCGCCTCCGGGCAGCGGCATGGTGACAATCTCAAAGTCACGGAAACGGAAAGCCAGGGGCTGGCGCATGGCCACGCGGTAAGCGCGCAGATCGTCCCGGGTGATGAGGCCGCCGTGACGAGTCGATTCGGCCGCCAGGCGTTCGGCCGTCTCGCCGGAATAGAATTCCGCCTCACCGCCGGCAGCAATCCGGCGCAGGGTGGCCGCCAGATCGCGCTGGACGAGATGTTCGCCTTCGCCCAGCGGGCGCCCGTCGCGGAAGAAAATGGCGGTTGTGGCCGGGTGCGCGGAAAGCCGTGTCGCCTCGGCCGCCAGGCGGCGGGCCAGATCGGCGCTGACCGGGAAGCCTTCCGCGGCCAGTGCGATCGCCGGCTCCAGGAGCGCGGCCCACGGGAGCCGACCGGCTCGTTGCCAGGCGGCATGCAGCCCGCGGACCGTGCCCGGCACGCCGGCGGCGCGAAAGCCTTCGGTGGAGGAATCGGGGATGTAGCGCCCCGCCGGGTCGAGATACATGGTCCGCGATGCGGCGGCGGGCGCGGTTTCGCGGAAGTCGAAGACCGCCGGCGTGCCGCCTGACGCCGGCACGTGGAGCAGGAAGCCGCCCCCGCCCAGGTTGCCGGCATTGGGATAGGTCACGGCCAGCGCGAAAGCCGCGGCCACAGCGGCGTCGACAGCCGTGCCGCCGGCGCGGAGCGCCGCCACGCCAGCCACGGTGGCATGCGGCTCGGCGGTGCTCACCATGCCTTTCGAGGACAGCCGCGGCAGACCTTCCTGTTCCAGTTGGTTCAACAGCACCCGGTAATGGTCGATCACCCGGGGCGGCTGCGGCAGGGCCGTCATGATCAGCAGCCCCAGAGTCAGCACAATCAAAACCGGTCGGCGCATCGTGGTTTCTCCTGAAGATATCACGAACATTATCCCAAATAATTGTTCCGGGTTCCATTCCAGAAGGTTGTGTGGTGGAGAAATTTTCGTTGTTGGCGTCGAGGCAAAGATGTTCAGTTAGCCATTTGAGCCACAAGTTTGAATATCATTAAATATATTAATAACAACTAGTTGGATGAATCTGAACAGAATTATACCAATCAGTATATTTTTTGTTGACAAGAGAACAAGAACCTATATACTTACCGTTCGGTATATGTGGACTGGAGGAAAGAATGCCAGCACCAAAACAGAACAAACGAAGTGCGGGTAACGATTACGGCACCGAAGGGTCCACCCGCATGCGTCTCTTCCAGGCTGCCGCGGAGCTCTTTTCGCAAAAGGGCTATTCCGCGACGTCGGTGAACGAAATCGTCGAGGCGGCCGGCGTCACCAAGCCCGCCCTTTACTACCACTTCGGCAACAAGGAAGGATTGTACCTGAAAATGCTCGAAGAAGCCTCGCGCGACCTGGAACTGGAAATCCGACAGGCCGTCGCCACGCCCGGCGACGCCGTGACGCGCATCCGGGCCCTCTGCGACCGTTTGATGGAAATGGTGATCACCCACCTGGCGCTGGTTCGGCTCATGCATGCCATGTACTACGGCCCGCCGCAGGGCGCCCCCTATTTCGATTTTGAAGCCGTCCACCAGCAGGTCCTGCGGGCGACGGTGGCCCTGGTCGAGGAAGGGATTCGTGAAGGATCCGTCCGACCGGGAGACCCCACCGACATCGCCTGGGTGATTCTGGGCGTGACCAGCACCTGCATGGACCTGCAGCTCTGCCACGCCGATATCGCGCCGGGTCGGGACGGTTTGCAACGCCTGTTGAAGCTCATTGGTACGGGCATCACCACATCGGAATCCACGGCTCGAGGAGAAGACTCATGATCTGCCGAATCACACTATGTGTCTGCGCCGCCGCCCTGCTGCTCGTTGCGGCCGGCTGTTCCAACCTCGAAGCGGACCGGCCACCGACCGCGGGGCGGCCGCCGGTGGCCGTCGACGTCGTCACCCTCGCGACCGAATCGCTGGAAGAGGGCATCGATGTCGTGGGCACGCTGGCGCCCAAGTTCCAGACCGAGGTCAAGTCGGAATACACGGGCATCGTCACCGACGTGTACGTGACCGAATGGGTGCGCGTGCGGCAGGGGCAGCCGCTGGCGCGGCTGGACACACGTGAGGGGGAGGTCATGCTCCGGAAGGCTCAGGCTGCGGTGGAAGCCTCGCAGGCCAACGTCCTCCAGGCGGAGGTGGCGCTGAGCCGCGCCGAGCGCGAACTGGCCCGGCTCACCAACATCAAGCAGTACGGCCTGGTCACGCAGCAGACCGTGGATGACGCCCGCAGCGCCCGCGACGCCGCCGAGGCCCAGGTGGCGGCGGCCAGGGCGCAGCAGCGACTCGCCGAGGACGACGTTCGGCACACCCAGACCCGCTTGGACAAAGCGGTCATCCGCGCGCCGATGACCGGCACGGTGGCGCTGCGCGGCGTCAACGTGGGCGACCTGGCAGGCGAAATGGGCTCGCCGAAGGTCATGTTCCAGATCGTGGACAACCGCATCCTGGAACTCACGGTGACGGTGCCCGAGGCGCGACTCAACGAGTTGCGACTGGGTCAGCCGCTGACATTCACCACAGACGCGGTGCCCGACCGGACGTTCACCGGCGAAGTCAAGCACATCAACCCGGCGGTCTCGGTGGCGGATCGTTCCGTCCGCGTGATCGCCGAAGTGCGCAACGAGCCGGAGGTGCTCAAGGGCGGGCTGTTCGCCAAAGGACGAATCGTCACCGGGCGCCGGGAGGATGTCCGCCAATTGCCGCGTGAGGCGCTGCAGGGCTGGGACGTCGCTGCCGGCCGAGCGGACGTGTTCGTCGTGGAAAACGACACCGTCCGCTGTCGCCCCGTGCAGACCGGTGCCGTCGCCGGCGACAACGTCGAGATCCTCTCGGGGCTCGCGGTCGGCAGCCGGGTGGTGGTGCGGGGCGCCTTCAACCTGAAGGACGGCGACCGCATCCAGGTCGGCCGCTGAGAAGGAGAGGCTCGATGCTGCTATCCAACCTGTCCATCAAGCGGCCCGTGTTCGCCGCGGTCATGATGCTGGCCCTGGTCACCCTGGGTGTCTTCTCATACCGCCGGTTGGCCATCGACATGTTCCCCGACGTGGAGATCCCGGTCCTGTCCATCGTGACGGTGTTCCCCGGCGCGTCCCCGGAAACGGTGGAGCGGGAGGTCACCAAGCGTATCGAGGAGGCGGTCAACCCCATCTCCGGCGTCAAACACGTCACCTCGACGTCCCGCGAGGGAGTCTCCACCGTGGTGGTGGAGTTCGAACTCGGCGTCAAGATCAACGACGCCTCGCAGGAGGCGCGGTCCAAGATCGGCGCCATCCGCGGCGAGCTGCCCCAGGGGATTGAGGAGCCCATCATCAACAAGCTGGACTTCGCGGCGGTGCCCATCGTGTCGGTGGCCATCCGTTCGGAGAAACTGTCGCCCCAGGCGCTGACCACGATGGTGGACAAGAAGGTCAAGCGGCGCCTGGAGAACATTTCCGGAGTGGGCAAGGTGGACATGGTGGGCGAGTCGGAGCGCGAAGTGGCCATCCAGCTCGATCCCGTCCGCCTGGAGGCGTTGGGGATGGGTGTGGACGAGGTGGTGCTCGGCCTCCAGTCGGAAAACGTCAATACCCCACTGGGGCGGATCAACCGCAACGGAACAGAATTTCCCCTGCGCGTGGCCGGCAAGCCGAGGGATGTCGCGGCGTTCCAGCAGATGGTCATCGCCCAGCGCAACGGCCGGCCTATCACCCTGGCCGAGGTGGCCCGCGTGGAGGACGGTATCCAGGAGCAGCGATCGCTGGCGCTCATCAACGGTGTGCCGGCGGTGGCCCTGGACATCCTGAAGCAGTCGGGTGCCAACACCGTGGAGGTCGTGGACACGGTCAAAGCCGAGGTGGTCCAGCTGCAGAACGAAATGCCGGCCGGCACCACCCTCGAGCTGATCCGCGACGGTTCCATCTTCATCCGCGATTCGGTCCGGGACGTCCAGGAGACGATGATTCTTGGCGGCCTGCTGACGGTGTTCATTGTGTTCCTGTTCCTGAACTCCTGGCGCTCCACGGTGATCACCGGCCTGACCCTGCCCATTTCGGTGGTCTCGTCATTCATCGTCATGAACTTCATGGGGATGACTCTGAACATGATGACGCTGATGGCGCTGTCGCTGGCCATCGGCCTGCTCATCGACGACGCCATCGTCGTCCGGGAGAACATCGTCCGCCACCTGGAGCGGGGCGAGGACCACTTCACCGCCGCCCGCAACGGCACGAGCGAGATCGGCCTGGCGGTGATGGCCACCACGTTCTCCATCGTGGCGGTGTTCGTCCCGGTGGCGTTCATGAAGGGGATCATCGGGCGGTTTTTCTTCCATTTCGGGATCACCGTGACTTTCGCCGTGCTCGTGAGCCTCTTCGTGTCGTTCACCCTGGACCCGATGCTGTCATCGCGCTGGTACGACCCGGACGTGGAGCGTAAGGGGAAGCGGCATCTGATCGCCCGGATCCTGGACCGCTTCAACGGCTGGTTCGACCGGTCCGCCGACGGCTACCGGGTGCTGGTCGGCTGGGCACTGGATCACCGCAAGACCATCGTGCTGCTGGCTGCCGTAGCCTTCGTGGGCGGCGTGGCCGTGTTCGGTCTCCTGGAGACGGCGTTCCTCCCGCCGTATGACCAGGCGGAGTTCCAGATCAACTTCAAGACGGCGCCCAACGCGTCTATCGCCGAAACCCGCAACCGGGTGGAGTCGGTGCTGAGGGTTCTGGAGGAATTCCCGGAGGTCAGGCATACCTATGCGACCATCGGGGCGGGGGACTGGGGCACCGTCCGTGACGCCAGCGTCTACGTGAAGCTGGTGGAGCGGGACGCCCGAAGCCGGAACCAGTTCCAGCTGCAGCGGGCGGTTCGGGGGCGGCTGCTGCACGTGGCGGGCATCGTGCCGTCGTTTGCGGAGCCCGGCAACATGGACTCCCGCAAACCGCTGCTGGTGAGCATCCGGGGTGAGGACCTGGATCTGCTGAAGCAGCACGCGCTCCGTTTGAAGGAGGCCACCTACTCCATCGCCGGGGTCGTCGATCAGGAAGTCAGCCTGGAGCAGGAGATCCCCGAGTACAAGATCATCGTGGATCGCGAGCAGGCGCTGGCCACCGGGGTCATGACCATGGATGTGGTGCGCACCGTCGGGGCGCTGGTGGGCGGGCAGGTGGTGTCCACCTACGAGGACGAGGACGGCGACGCGGTGGACGTCCGCGTGCGCCTGCCGCAGGAGTTGCGCCGCGACCCCGGCCAAGTCCAGCAGCTCAAGGTGACGGTCCGCACGCCCGGGGGACTGCCGGTTCTGGTGCCGCTGCTGAGCCTCGTCCGCTACGAGGTGAGTACGACTCCCTCTGAAATCAATCGTCAGGATCTGAGCCGCGAGGTGGTCTTCTCGGCGAACATGGACAACCTCCCGCTGGGAACGGCGGTGCAGCGCATCGATGCCGAGGCCGCCAAGCTGGACCTGCCGCCCGGCTACCAGGTGGTGTTCGGCGGCGAGAACGAGATCATGGTGGAGTCGTTCGGCTACATGGCCGAGGCGCTCCTGCTGGCGGTAATCCTGGTGTACTTGATCCTGGCCGCGCAGTTCGAGTCGTTCATCGACCCGCTCGCTATCATGCTGTCGCTCCCCTTGTCTGTCGTCGGCATGGCGGGTATGCTGTTCATCACCGGCGACACGGTGAACATCATGTCGCTCATCGGGCTCATCATGCTCATGGGTCTCGTCACCAAGAACGCCATCCTGCTGGTGGACTTTGCCAAGGCTCTGCGGGCGGAAGGGGTGAGCCGCCGCGAGGCGCTAATCGTTGCGGGCCGAACCCGCCTGCGCCCCATCATGATGACAACCCTGGCCACACTAGTGTCCTAAATAATCTGTTAAGGAACACCGTAACACAAGCAATATCATGAAGAAAGATCCTGTCTGCCGATTTATCGATTTGAATTCCAGCCGGCTCTCCGCCCATACTCGTGGGATCTCGACATCCCAGGAGCACCCGCATGAACACCGGCCAGACTGTCTTCGCGCAGCTGCTCGATTTGATACCGACCTACGAGTTTCGTAAATGCGTCCACCGCTACCACGGCAATCGTGGGGTCAAGCACTTCACTTGCTGGGATCAGTTCCTGTGCATGCTCTACGCCCAACTGACCGGGCGGGAAAGCCTCCGCTCGCTGGAAGTCTGCCTGCACAGTGTCCGGACCCATCTCTACCACTGCGGGATCCGCTCCCCCATGTCCCGCAGCAACCTGGCCCACGCCAACGAGCAGCGGGATTGGCGCATCTACGCCGACTTCGCCCAGGTCTTGATCCAACAGGCCGTCCGGCTCTATGGCGAACGCGAGTACTTGCCCGGTCTCCAGCAAGCGGTCTACGCGTTCGACTCCACCACCATCGAGCTGTGCCGGGCGCTCTTTCCCTGGGCCCGCTTCGGCCGCCAGGCGGCTGGCGTCAAGCTGCATACCCTCCTGGACCTGCGGACCGACCTGCCGACCTTTGCCTGTATCACCCCACGCCGGATCCACGACGTGCAGCTCCTCGACCGCTTGCCCTGGCAGCCGGGGGCCATCTACGTCCTCGACCGTGGCTACCTCGACTTCGCCCGCCTGTACCGGATACATCGCGCGGCGGCCTTCTTCATCATCCGGGCCCGGCGCGATCTGCGCTACTACCGCCACGACTCCGTGAAGGTGAACAAAGCCACCGGCCTGCGCGCCGACCAGACGGTCTCGCTAGTCAGCTATTATCCCCGCCACACCTATCTCGAACCGCTCCGCCGCATCTCCTTCCGCGATCCCGTCACCGGCAACGGGCTGGTCTTCCTGACCAACCACACGACGTTGCCGGCGCTGACCATCACCGAACTCTACCGCGGCCGCTGGCGGGTCGAACTCTTCTTCAAATGGATCAAGTCCCATCTGCGGATCAAGGCGTTCTATGGCACGTCTGCCAATGCCGTCCAGACCCAGTTGTGGATCGCCATCTGCGCGTATGTGCTAGTAGCCATCGCCCGGCATGTGCTGCAGGTGAACCGCAGCCACTACACTATCCTGCACATTCTGGAAGTCACCCTGACCGAAAAACGCCCGCTGTATCAGGTGTTGACCGAATCGGCCGACCTGATGCCACCAAGGGGTGCCGCTAACCAGAAGAATCTATTCGAGATCTTTTAGGACACTAGTGATGATGAGGAAACGGTTAAGAACCGATTAAGAAAGATGACATCCCGGCGGCGGGACAGGCTGAGGCAGACCCGCCCGGCGGGCAGCCGGTCCGGGTCGACGTGTGTTCGGGTTCTATGGGGCCTGGGAGGCTCGGCGCCGTCATCGCCCGGGTGGCGGACCGAACAAGTACG